>NZ_JALCZB010000123.1:0-11043 GCF_022690745.1 Anaeromyxobacter sp. SG64
GACGCCGAGCGGGCCCGCCTCGAGGCGGAGCTCGCCGAGCGCGGCGAGGCGCACGCGCGCGCCGTGGCCGCGCTCGAGGCCGAGCGGGCGGACGAGCGCGCTCGCCTGGAGGGCGCGCGCGCCGAGGCGGAGGAGGCGCACGCGCGCGCGATGGCGGAGCTCGAGTCCGCGCGCGCGGCCGAGCGGTCCGAGGCCGACGCCCGGCTCGCCGCGCTCTCCGGGGAGCGGGACACGCTCGCCGCCGAGGTGCGGCGGCTCATGGGCGAGCTCGCGGCGAAGCTCGAGCAGGCCGCGGACGCGCGGCTCGCCGCGGAGGGCGACGCGGAGGCGCTCCGCGCAGAGCTCGCCGAGGCCCGCGGCCGGGAAGAGGCGGCCCAGGCCGACCTCTCCGAGGCGAGCGGGCGCATCGAGGCGCTCGAGGCCGACGCGGCGGCGCAGGCCGAGGCGGCCGCGCGGCTCGAGGAGGAGCTGCGCCGGGCGCAGGCCGAGGCGCGCGCCTACGACGAGAAGGCGATCGCCGCGGAGCACGCGTACGAGGCCAAGGTCGCCGAGCTCGCCGCGACGGAGCAGCGGGTCCGCGATCTCGGCGCGGCGCTCGACGAGGGGCGGGCGTCCGTCGCCGGCACGAAGGGCGAGCTCGCGCGCGTGGAGGGGGCGCGGGCCGACGCGGAGCGGCGCGCCGCGCAGGCCGCCTCGGAGCGCGATCAGCTCGCGAAGGCGGGCGAGGCGGTGCGGCGGGAGGCCGACGCCGAGCGCGACCGGACGAGGCGGCTCGAGGCGGAGATCGCGCGGCTCGCGAAGCTCGAGCCGGTGGCGGAGGAGGCGGCGCGGCTGCGCAAGGAGGTCGCGACGCTCAAGGAGATGGTGCAGCAGCGGAGCGCGGCCGCCGAGAGCGCCTCGCGCGCCGCCCAGGCGGCCGCCGCGGAGCGGGCGCGGGCCGAGGAGCGGCTCGCGGTCGACACCGGCAAGCTGCAGGGAGCGACGAGCCGGCTCGAGTCGGAGCTCTCCGCGGCGCGCCGGCGGCTCGAGGAGCTCGAGCGCGAGCGGGGCGCGCGCGAGGACGAGGCGCGCCGGTCGCAGGAGAAGGGCGAGGAGCGCCGGCGCGCGCTCGCCTCGGGCGCCTCCGAGGCGGAGAAGCGCCACCAGGCCGAGGCGGCGCGGCTGCGCGCGGCGATGGTGGAGCTCGAGAAGCACCTCGAGACGCGTGCGCGCGCGGAGCTCTCCCTCAAGCGGCGCGTGCAGGAGCTCGAGAAGGGGCAGGCGAGGCCCCCGCCGCCGCCCGCGCCGCGGGCGGACCCGGCGGAGCTCGCGGCCCTGAAGGCGCGCGTCGCGCAGCTCGGCGAGGAGCTCGAGGAGGTCCGCGGGGAGAACGACTTCCTGAACGGCGAGGTCGCCCGCCAGCAGGCGCGCAACAAGGAGCTGCAGAAGCAGATCGACTCGCTGAAGGAGTCCTGAGCCCGCCTCTTGCGCCGCCGCGGCGGCGCCGAGGCCGCCCGCGGGAGCGCAGGGGCCGCGGCGCGCCGTCGTCGAGGCGGGAGCGCAGCCTCGTGCGCTCCGCCCATCATCAGACCGCCGGCGGCTTCGGCTGCGCCCTCCGCGCGGCGCGGAAGAGCATGAGCGCGAGCGCGGCGAAGAAGAGGACGCCGAGGAGCGCGAAGCCCTCCTCGCCGATCACGCCGCTGATGCGCGGCTCCATGTTGAGCGTCTTCTCGATGAAGTGGTTCACGCCGTCGTTCACGTTGAGCAGCGCCACGATGACGCCGGTGAGCGCTCCGCCGGCGACGAGGCCGGTCGCGAACAGGCTGCCGCCGCCGAGCTCGCCCTCCTCGGCGGGCTCACCGCGCCGCGCCGCGAGCCAGTCCACGACGCCCTTCAGCGCGCCGCCCACGAAGATGGGGAGCGTCGTCGAGAGCGGCAGGTACAGGCCGACCGCGAAGGAGAGCGACTTCACGCCGCAGAGCTCCATCGTCACGGCGAAGAACGCGCCGGCCAGCACGAAGTGCCAGTCGAGGTTCAGGGAGAGGAGGCCCTTGATGAGCGTCGCCATGAGCGTCGCCTGCGGGGCCGGGAACTTCTCCGTCCCGATCATGTGCTGCACGCCCTGCGCGGCGAGATCCGCCGTGGGCGTGTCGAGCACCTTCACGGTGAGGCCGATGACGAGGGCCGAGAAGACGGCGCCCACGAAGAGCGCGATCTGCTGGTACCGGGGCGTCGCGCCCACGAGGTAGCCGGTCTTGAGATCCTGGCTGGTGGCGCCCGCGTTCGCCGCGGCGATGCAGACCATGCCGCCCACCACGAGCGCGAGCGGCTCGTAGGCCGACCCGGTCCAGCCCACGCCGACGAACACCATCGCCGTCGCCATGAGCGTCGCGATGGTCATGCCGGAGATCGGGTTCGACGAGGACCCGATGAGCCCCACGATGCGCGACGAGACCGTCACGAAGATGAAGCCGAAGACGATGACGAGGAGCGCCACGAGCAGCTTCTGGAGGATCGACTCGCCCGGGACCTGCGGGAGCAGGACGAGGAGGAGGACGAGCCCGACGCTGCCGATGATGACGGTGAGGAAGGAGAGGTCGCGCTCGGTGCGGCGGACGCCCGCGGCGGCGGCCTTGTCGCCGAGCGAGCGGATCGAGTCGCGGAGCGAGGCCCAGATGGTGGGCAGGGTCTTGAGCAGCGTGATGAACCCGCCCGCCGCCACGGCGCCCGCGCCGATCTGGCGGATGTAGGCGCGGTAGACCGCGTTCGGCAGGTTCGAGAACGTGTGCGCCACCGGGTCCCAGCCGCCCGGGCCGCCGGCGGTGGCGAGGTCCTTCATGTTCCCGAGCTTCACGAGCTGCCCGGCCATGACGTCCGCGGGCACGAGCACGGAGAGGAGCGGGATGAGCGCGAGCCAGGCGAGCACGCCGCCCGCCACGAGCACGCCCGCGATGCGCGGCCCGATGATGTAGCCGACGCCGAGGTACTCGGGGGTGATCTCCCCGTTCACCGTCGCGTTCGGCAGCCACTTGTTGGTCTGGCGCGTCACCCACGCCGGGCTCTCGGCGATGACGTGGAAGACCTTCTGCAGCACGGCGTAGCCGAGCGCGAGCCCGACGCCCTGGAACGCCGTCCTCGCGAACTCGCCGCCCTTGTCGCCGGCGATGAGCACGGACGCGCAGGCGGTGCCCTCGGGGTAGAGCAGCGACCCGTGCTCCTTCACGATGAGGGAGCGCCGCAGCGGGATCATCATCAGGACGCCGAGGATCCCGCCCACGAGCGAGAGGGCGAACAGCGTCACGTAGTCGAAGTAGCCCGCGCCGATCGAGAGCTTGGTCGAGGGGTCGGTGGAGAGGAAGAGGAACCCGGGCAGCGTGAACACGACGCCGGCGGCGATCGACTCGCCCGCCGACCCCGCCGTCTGGATGATGTTGTTCTCGAGGATGGAGGTCTTGAGGAACTTCCGCCCGAGCGAGATCGCGATGACCGCGATCGGGATCGAGGCCGAGACGGTGAGCCCGGCCTTGAGGGCGAGGTAGACGGTCGCGGCGCCGAAGAGGATCCCGAAGAACGCGCCCGCGACGATGGCCTTGGGCGTGAACTCGGGGAGCCGGGTGTCGTCGGCGATGTAGGGCTTGAAGTCCTTCGGCGGCGGGGGCGGGGCGGCGAACTCGGCCATTCGGGGTCCTCGCGACACGGTTCCGGGTTGCGGGGCGTCAAGAAACCACGTCTCCCGGGCGATGTCGACTCTCGGGTCAGCCGCGCCGCGCCGCCCTCCCCTCCGCACGGCGAGCCGGGATCCGCGCGCCGCATCGCGCTATGAAAATGGCATGGCGCGCCGCTTCGGCATCTACGTGCACTTCCCCTACTGCGCGCACCACTGCCCGTACTGCGACTTCGCGGTCTCGACCGAGCGACCGCCCGAGGGCCGCAGGTACCTCGCGGCGCTCACGGCGGAGCTCTCGCTCCGCGCGCCCGCGCTCGACGGCCTCGCCGCCGTGAGCGTGTACCTGGGCGGCGGCACGCCGTCCCTGTGGGAGCCGGACGAGGTGGCGGCCCTCCTCGCCGCCCTGCGCGAGCGCTTCGCCCTGCCCGCCCCGGCCGAGGTGACGATCGAGGCGAACCCGGAGTCGACCGACCGGGCGAAGCTCCGCGCCTGGCGCGCGGCGGGGGTGAATCGCGTGTCGGTGGGCGTGCAGTCGTTCGACGCGGGCGTGCTCGCGAAGCTCGGCCGCCGGCACGGCCCCGACGCGGCGGAGCGGGCCATCCGCGCGGCGGCGGAGGAGCTCGGGAACGTGAGCGTCGATCTCATCTACGGGGCGCGCCGCTCCTCGGTGGAGACCGCGCGCAGGGACGCGGCGCGGGCCGTGGAGGCCGGGGCGACGCACGTGTCCGCGTACGCGCTGACGCTCGACCCCGAGATCATGGCGGAGGAGGTGCCCCTCGCGCGCCTGCGCCGCGAGGGCCGGCTCCCCCTCCCCTCCGACGAGGACACCGCGGCCCAGTCCGCCGCGATCCGCGCGGAGCTCCGCCGCGCCGGGCTGCGCCGCTACGAGGTCTCGAACTACGCGCGGCCCGGCCGCGAGTCCTCGCACAACCGGCTCTACTGGAGCGCCGAGAGCTACCTCGGGCTCGGCGCCGGCGCGTACGGCTGCGTGCGCGGCGAGGGCGGGTCGTACCGGTACGGGAACCTCCGCGACGCCGGCGCGTACCTCGACGCCGCCCTCTCCGGGCGCGCGCCGACGGCGGAGGAGGACCGCATCGGCCCGGTGGCGGAGCGGAACGAGCGGCTGATGCTCGGGCTCCGCACGCGCGAGGGCGTGCCGCTCGCGTCGCTCTCGCCCGCCCAGGCGCGCGAGGCCGAGGGGCTCGTGGCGCACCGGCTCGCGGTCCGCCGCGCGGGCGCGCTCGTCCTCACGAGCCGCGGCCTCGACCTCCACACGTCGATCGCGGAGCGGCTCCTCGAATAGGAGAGATGGACATGGCGAACACCGCAGCCTTCGTGGAGCACGCGCTCGATCTCCTGTCACTCGCGGGGCCCGCCGAGGCCCGGCGAATGTTCGGCGGGCACGGGCTCTACGTCGGGGACGCCATGTTCGGGCTCCTCGACGACGACGAGCTGTTCCTCAAGACCGACGCCGAGACCCGCGCACGCTTCGTCGAGGCGGGCTGCAAGGCGTGGGTGTACCCGCGCCGGGACGGCAGGGTGGAGCAGACGAGCTACTTCCAGCCCCCCGACGCCGCGCACGAGGAGCCCGAGGCGATGCTCCCGTGGGCGCGCCTCGCCATCGACGCGGCGCTCCGCGCGCGCGCGGAGAAGGAGGCGCGCGCGCGGAGGAGCGCGAAGGGGCGCGCGCCCGCGAGGCGGAAGCCGGCGCCGGCGGCGAAGCCGCGCGCGCGCCGCGCGCGGTGAGGCCCGCCGGCCCGCTCACCGCGCGGCGTCGCTCATGCGCGCCGCGGCGGCGGGATCGACGCGCCGCGCGAGCTCGAGCTCCAGCTCGACGTCCCGGTGCTCGCGCTCGTCGCGCCCCTCGAGCGTGCCCGCGATCTTGAAGAAGACCACGCGGCAGGAGCCGCCGCCGAGCTCCGTCCCCTCGACGCGGTAGCGCACGTCCGACCCGTCGAGATCGGTCTCGGCGACCCAGCGGCCCCCCTTCACGGTCCGCGTGTCGCGGGCCTGGGAGAGGAGCTGCGACACGGTTCCGAGCGGCGCCTTGCCGATCGAGACGCCGTCGTCGCTCCCGAGGTCGAAGCCGCGCTCGTCGAGGAGGCGCAGCGCCGCCGGCCACACCTCGGCGAGCGGCCGCGAGAGGCCCTGCGCGTCCAGCGCCGCGCGGAGGCGCGCCTCGCGCTGGGCTGCGGCGCAGCCCGCCGCGAGGAGCACGGCGCAGGCGAGCACGCGAGAGGGCGAGAGGCGCATCGGACGCCATCATGCGCCCGCCGCGGAGGCCCCGCTCGGCCCATCCGAGGAGCGCCGGCGGGTGGGGCCGAGAGGGTGGGAGCGCAGCACCGCGCAGGTCGGCGCACCGCGCCGCCGGCGCCGGCCGGGCGCCGCGGCACCTGCCGCGATAGCATGCTCCCCATGCGTCGCCTCCTCGCGGTCGTCCTCCTCGGCCTCTCGATCGGCGCCGGCATCGCCGTCGTGTCCCGGATCTTCCTGCGCGAGCGGCCGCTGCCGTCGCCCCCCGCCGTGGCGACCCAGATCCGCGAGGTCGCCCGCCTCGAGACCCTGGAGGTGCGGCTCTACAAGAAGGTGAGCTTCGAGCCCGAGCCCACGCAGGCGGACTCGCTGTGGGGTGACGTCGCGGGCTGGCTGCGCCACACGCTCGCCGCGCCGAAGGGGAAGGCCATCGTCTTCGCCGACGCCTTCCTCACCCTCGACCTCGAGCGGCTGAACGCCACGAGCGTGGGCGTGCAGGGGCGGCGGGTCGACGTGGTGCTCCCGCCCATCCGCACCACCATCGCGATCCGCCCCGGCGAGACCGAGATCCTCGGCTCGAACCTCGACTCGGCCGAGACGGCGCGCCTGCTCGACCTCGCCAAGGTGGCCTTCGAGCGGGAGGTCGACGGCGACGTCGCGCTGAAGGCGCGGGCGCGGGCCTCGGCGGAGCGGCACATCCGGGCGCTGCTCGTCGGGCTCGGCTTCGGGGAGGTGCGGTTCGTGGACGCGCTCCCGCCGGGCGAGAGCGCGAGCTGAATATTCTGACGGGGGCTGCGCCCTGAGGATTCGTCACATCTTCGGCTGCTGACCGGGGGAGCGGCTTCGGTCGGCCGAGCGGCGCACCACGCGCTCCGGCTGGGCATCGACGGGTCGGCACGCGCACGCCGGGAACGCTCCGGGCGGAGCACTGCGGGGCGGCAGAGCGGTGAGCGTCACCAGCGGGGGCGCAGGGGATCGGAAGCCGGAAGTACGCGAGCGGTGAGCCGTCGCTCCAGCCTGGCGACCATGCGAAACCCGCCCTCCGTTCTGCCCGGAGATTCGGTCAGCTCCGTGGCGGCCGCAAATCACGGCGCCCACATCCCCAGCTGCATGACCGGACGCAGAGGTGCCACGTCAGCGTGCGCGGGCGGCGTCGGCCCGTCGCCCGCATCGCGCCGGAAGCGATCCATGTGCTCGCGCCCGAAGCTCCTCTCTGCGTGAAGCAGATTGTGGGCTCGGCAGGCGAGCCGAAGATTGTCGATCGTCGATGGTCCCCCGAGGGAGGCGGGTTGAATGTGGTCGAGCTCGAGCTTCCAGCGGCTCTTGCAGCGGCAGCCGTCCGGGCCGACCCAGGCGCAGCGCCCGCCGTCGCGTTTCCACACGGCCCGGCGCACTATCGCCGGGATCGTGGTCCTCGCCGGCGGCGTCTTCGCCGCGGCCTTCTTCGTCGCCGCGGCCTTCGTCGTCCCGGCCTGCTTTGCGCCCTCGTTCGAGCCTTCCTTGGCGTCCTTGGTCTTCCGCTCCGGCGCGACCGCGCCCTTGCGCTTGCCGTGCTTCTCGATGGCGCAGCGGATCGCCTCGCGGAGCACCGCCGCGAGGTCACCGTCCGGGACCTTGTGCGACAGGAGCGAGCGGAGCGTCTCGAGGTCCTCCTTGCAGGCACGGTCGAGGGTGACGCGGAGCGACCATTGGCTCTCCGAGACGGCGAGCGTCTCGGCCCGTCGCTTCGGCTCCGCGAGAGTGGGCTGGGGCGCCGGCAGCGCGCCGGCCGCAGGTCCCGGATCGAGGGTCGGCTCCGCAGGGCCGGGTGCGGTAGCCGCCTCGGCCCGCTCGGCCTTTGGGAGCTCTAGCGCTGCGCCCACCATGGCGGGCGCGCGTTCGGTGAGCTTGCGAAGGCCAGCACGCGGAGCGGTGCGCGCCTGGACGGAGACGACGAGGTGCTCGACCTCGGCCCGGGTCCGGAAGGCGGCGCGAGCGAGGAGGTCGTCCACGTTCTGCTCCGTGAGCACCTGGCCGAGGAGCGCCACGGTGGACAGGCAAAGACGCCCATCGCGCAGCGGAGCCTCGAGGATCGGGAAGCGGCGCAGCACCCGCATCGCCTGGATGCGCCGGCCGGCGGCGCCCTCCCGGAGGTGGAGCGCCTCCAAACAGTACGCCCAGAGGGACGCATGGCCGATCTCGACGAAGGCGCGGCGCCGATCGAATTCGTCGAGGTGCAGGAGGAAGTCGACCTGGACGTTCCGTTCCTCCCCGGCGAGCTCGCGCAGGCGCAGGGCGAGGACGTTCGACTCGAGAGCAGCGGGAGTGAGCGCAGACATGGGGATGCACCTCCAGTACACCCTTCGTAGCACGCGATCTTCGGAGCTCCGGAGACGCTCCAGGCTCGCGCCTGTGCGGCGTTCTCCGGCGCATCCTCGTCGTTGCCCCAAGGCGATCCGCGCGCGCTTCACGCGCGAGAAGCGTGCGCGAGAGCGGCCTTCCCGCGCCGCCCGTGTGCCTGAGCGCAATCGGGGCGAGAAGGCGTCAATGGAGAATGTTTCACCCACCGCAACTGGGACGCCTCGCCTCGCCGCGAGAAGAGCCGCGACACCGGCCGGCACTGCCGCTGGCGATAGTTGTCACCGTGGGTGAATATGGCCGACCTTCCATGACGCTCCAGCCCGTGCTCCGGGGCGAGCTGCGGAGGCGCCTTCGAGAAGTCCGCGCGCACCCCGCGCGAAGTCACTCCGTCGCCCCCCCGACACACGGCGAGACGCTCGCCTGCTCTGCCGCCCTCCCGCGTTCGACGGGGTCCGAGCACGAGCGCGTGCGCGGATCCCGTCGATGCCCGAATCCGACATGCGCACTGAAGCCGTCGTCGAACCACCCGCCGCTCGTCCGGCGAGTACCTGCACTTGTGATGAATGACTAGTGGCTGCGCCCCGCCCCACCGACGTCTGGACGCCGTCGTCGGAGCCCCACCCGGCTCGCCGGGTCCCGTGCGCCGCCGCGAGCGGCTTCGCCGCTTCCGCGGCGTCGCCCCGGCGGGCTCGCTTCGCGCGCCTATTCGCGAATCATGATCGGCCGTTTACCAGCGAACAGCAGCACTTCACGGTCGGAAGACCGCCGGGTCGTCCTGGATCGCGTCGACCGCGGCCGCGAAGCCTGCGAAGTCCCCGTACCGCTCGGGCGCGATCCGGCCGCGGGCGAGGTCGAGCCGCTCCTCCCGCACGAGCGTTCGGCCGTCGGCGCGCTCCGTGCGCTCGAAGGTGCCGAAGGGCGTCTCCACCTTGCGCGCCGCCGCGGCGCGCGCCGAGAGCCCCGCGGGCGCGATGATCTCCACCCGGGAGGTGCCGCGCTCCGGCGTCGGCAAGAGCAGCGCCGTGCGCCGCGAGGCGACCTGCACGTACCGCGACGCGAGCCGCGCCGGGAACACCTGCGCGTCGACCACGACGCCGCCGTCGGCGGCGCGGGCCAGCTCGGGCGCGGAGCCGCGCCAGCGGATCCCGAGGGGCGCGGCGGGATCGTCCTCGCCCTCGATCGTCACGTCCTGCACCGCGAACCCGCCGAAGGTGCGCGACAGCATCGCCTCCACCGCCTGGCGGCGCTCGGTCGCGTCGAGCTTCTCGAGCGCGGCCTTGGCGGCGGCGGCCATCGCGCCGAAGTAGCGATCGGTCCCCTCCACGTCGGCGCCGCCGTCCGTGCCGAGCGCGATCCGCACCGTCACCTGGCGCTCCTCGGGGACGAGCGCGCGCGCGGGCGTGTGCTGGAGCTCGAGCGCGTCGCCCGGCTCGGGCAGGACGAGCGCGTCCACGTCGAGGACGCTCGAGGGCAGCGCGCCGAACGGCGCGAGCCGGAGCGACGGATCCAGCCAGAAGGTCTCCTTCCCCGCCTCGACGCGCAGGAGCGGGTGCGTGAACTCGCCGGGGTTCGGGAAGCGGAAGGCGACGGCGCTCGCGGAGAACGGGCGCGCGAGCGCGATGCGCGTGCGCAGGCCGAGCTCGGAGAGGAGCGCCTTCAGGAGCACGAGCCGGCTCCCGCGGCCGCGCGACAGGACCGCGCTCGCGTCCTCGCCGAGCGCGCTCGTCGAGCCGAGGACGGTCCGCGCGACGTGGGCGTAGGCCGCGCGCGCGAGCGCGGCCGGCGGGGCGCCCGGCCCCGCCGAGGTGCGGAGCTCCCGGGCCAGCGCGCGGAGCTCCTCGGTGGGCTTCGTCCGCTCGAGGGCGCCGTCGCCGAGGGCCCGCTGGATGGCGGCGCGGTCGACCGCCGCGCCGACCTGCACGAAGGGCAGGTACTCCTGCATCGGCACCGCCTCGGGCTCGGGCACGAACGCCGGCACCTCGGTGCGGAGCGCGCGCATCACCTCGCGGCCCCCCTCGCGCTTCACCTCCGGGGCCGGCATGCCGTGCGCGTCCACCCCGAGGCCGAGCCCCTCGGGCGCGGTCACCACGTAGGTGGAGCGGAAGAGCGGCACGCCTCCCACCTGGAAGTAGAACGGGTCGGCGACGTAGCCGCCGCCGACGCCCGGCACCGCGCGCAGGTGCTCCACCTCCACGTAGTCGCCGGGCTCGAGGCCGGCGAGCGACACCGACCCCTTGGACGCGCCGGCGCGCTCGGGCTCCACGGTGCGGCCGCCGGGCTTCACCGTGCGGAGCACGAGCACGTCCGCGCCGTGGGGGACCGTGACCTCGCCGAACTCCTCCACGCCCTGCTGGTCGAGCACCTTCACGACCTGGTGCGTGCGCTCGATCGCGGCGCCCCCCGGGAGGACCTCGATCGCGGCGGCGTCGAGCACCATCGCCGCGGAGGTCGCGCCGCGCGGGCGCGCCCGCTCGTACGCGCGGATGGCGGCCTTGCCGTCCTCGGCGGCACCGTCGAGCACCTCGTGCCCGTCCTGGAGCGCGAGCGCGCGCCGGAGCGCGAGGTCCGCGCCGTCGAGGAGGAGGGCCCGCTCGCGGAGCGCGCGCGCGGCGGCGGCGTCCCCGGCGAGCTCCGTCACGTCGGCGAGCTTCTTCGCGACGCGCGGGCTGCGCGGCCAGAGCTCCGCGACGACGCGGAGCGCCTCGACCGCGCCGGCGGGGTCGTTCGCCCCCACGAGCGCGCCCGCGCGCGAGAGGGCGGGCTCGATGGCCCCGGGCCGCGCCGCCGACACCGGCGCGAGCGCC
>NZ_JALCZB010000124.1:0-10902 GCF_022690745.1 Anaeromyxobacter sp. SG64
GCGCGCCCGCGAGGCCCTGCTGCCTCGCGGGCGCCCCCGGCGCGGCGGCTGCCGGCCGGGCCGAGGCGAGCCCGGGCACCTGGAAGAAGCGGGTGAGCTGCTGGAGCGCCTCGGCCTGGGAGGCCATCTCCTCCGCGGTCGAGCTGAGCTCCTCCGCGGCGGACGCGTTCCGCTGCGTGACCTGATCGACGACCGCCATCGCGCGGGCGACCTGCTCCACGCCCTGCGACTGCTCCTGCGACGCGGCCGCGACCTCCTGGACGAGCTCGGCGGTGCGCCGGATGGCCGGCACGAGCGCGGAGATGAGCCCCCCGGAGCGCTCGGCGACGCCGACGCTCGACCCCGCCATCGCGCCGATCTCCTTCGCCGCCTTCTGCGACCGCTCCGCGAGCTTGCGCACCTCGGTCGCGACCACCGCGAAGCCCTTGCCGTGATCGCCCGCGCGCGCCGCCTCGATCGCGGCGTTCAGCGCGAGCAGGTTGGTCTGGTAGGCGATCTCCTCGACGATCGAGACCCGCTCGGCGATGCCGCGCATGGCCACCACGGTCTCGCGGACCGCCGCGCCGCCCTCCTCCGCGTTCTGCGCGCCCTCCCGCGCGGTCGTCTCGGTGTGCAGGGAGCTCTCGGCGTTGCGCGAGATCGACGCGTTCATCTCCTCGAGCGAGCTCGTCGTCTCCTCCACGCTCGCGGCCTGCTCGCCGGTGCCCTGCGACAGCGCCTGCGAGGTCTCGGAGACCTGGGCGGACGCGCTCGAGAGCGCCTCGGCGCCGGCGCGGACCTCGCCGATGACCTGCGCGAGCCGCGCCGTCATGTCGGCCATGGCCGCCTGCAGCCGCCCGACCTCGTCCCGCCGGTCCACCGCGAGCCGCAGCGTGAGGTCGCCGCCCGCGATCCGCTGCGCCGCTTCGACCGCGCCGGCGAGCGGCACCGTCACCGAGCGGGTCACCAGGGCCGCGAACAGCGCCGCGATCACGAGCGCCGCCCCGACGAGGGCGAGCGCCAGCGCGCGGGCGTCGGCGTAGGCCGCGTCCTGGCGGACCATGGCGGCCTCCATGCCGGCCTCCGCGCCCGCGACGATCCCGCCGCAGGTCTCCGCGAGCCGCTCGAGCCCCGGGTCGAGCTCGGTCTCCATGGCCCGGACCGCCCCGGCACGATCGCCCGACTCGAGGAGCCGCTCGACGCGCTCGTGGTGGAGCTCGACCTCGCCGAGCAGGCGCTGCGTCTCCCCGAGGGCGCGCAGGTCGCTTTCGCCGGCGAGCTTCGCGAGCCGGCCGCGGAGCTCCTCGGCCCGGCGCCGCGCCTCGTCGAGGCCGGCGACCGCGGTGCGGACCCCGGCGGCGTCGTCGGCGAGCAGCATCTCGTCGGCGAACGTGGAGATCGCGCGCGCCTCCTTCTCTAGGGCATGGGCGAGCTGCGCCTTCGTCCAGACTCCGCGCGCGATCTCCTCGTTCAGCCGGTGCATGTCGGCCATGGCGCGGAGCCCGAGGCCCCCGACGCCGACGAGAAACGCGCACAGGATCCCGAATGCGACGGTGAGGCGCGTCCCGATGCTGAGGTTCTTCACGTGGTCCTCCCGCGGCTGCGTGCCGCGCGGGACCCCTTTGCGGGGCACGTGCCGCCGCGACGCGGCATTCGACCGCAGCGCCCGCGCCGAATCCGCTCGTAACCTCGGCACGTTGGCGCAGCCGTCCCCGGTCCGCGGTGTCTGGGTGGACACCTACCCTGGGTCCCCAGTCGGGGGCAAGGCGGCGTCCCAGGGCCCGACGAACGACGGGCGCAGCGGCTCTACCGCTCGATCCGAGGCGGCGTCAGGCGAGCTCGGGCACGTGCCGCGCGAGCACCCCTCGGAGCTCGGCGAGGTCGGGCCGCCGCGCGAGCGCGTCGCGCACGTAGCGCAGCGAGGCGGGGATGGAGACGAGGAAGCCGGGGTTCCCCTTCACGCGGTCGATGAAGACGAAGCGGCCCGCGTCCTTGAGCTTGCGCTGCACCGTGAGGAGGTCGAACACCTCGCGGAAGGGCTCGTACGCGAGGCGCGGCCCGCCCTCGGCGGCGAGGCGGTCGAGGTAGCGGCGGAGCATCGCCTCGACGAACGCGCCCTCGAGCTCGACGTAGCTGTCGCGCAGGAGCGCGACGAGATCGTACTGGCGCGGGCCGAGGAGCGCGTCCTGGAAGTCGATCACCGCCTGCTCGCCGCCGGGCAGGACCATGAGGTTTCGCGACTGGTAGTCTCGGTGAGTGAATCCCTTGGGCTCCGCGTCGAGGGCGCGGGCGATCCGGTCGAAGTCGCGGTCCACCACCTCGCGCTCGCCCGGCGTGAGCGTCGCGCCCTTCCAGGCCTCGAGCAGCCACTCGCGGAAGTGATCGAGCTCCCAGCGGTAGAGGTCGAAGTCGAAGCTGCGCGTGAACGCGATCGAGCCCGCGGGGCGCGCCTCGGCGGCGGCGCGGAGCCGCGCGAGCTGGTCGACCGCGCGCTCGTAGAGCGGCGCCTTCGGGTCGCCGGCGAGCAGCCGCGTCTCCAGCATGTCGTCGCCGAGGTCCTCGAGGACCATGAGCCCCTCCGCCTCGTCGAAGGAGAGGATGCGCGGGACCCGGACGCCCAGGGAGGCGAGGTAGCGCTGCACGTCGACGAACGGGTTCTCGGCGGGCGCCCCGCCCTTCGTCACCTCCTCGGGCTTCGCGTCGGGCGGGAGCACCATCACGACGTGGGAGGCGGGGGGCGCGCCGACGCGCCAGTAGCTCCGCAGCGAAGCATGGCCCGCGAGGCGCCGGACCGGCACGTCGCCGGCGGCGCGGCCGGTCGCGCGCGCGATCGCGCCGCGGAGGCGCGCTTCCGTCAGGGGATCGTTCATCTGGGTCGTCTCTCCTGCCCGTCGTCCGGAGCCGGCGGGTCGCGTTGACGGGGCTGGAACCGCCTGCCTATAACGCGCGGTCACCGGCCGATCTGCCGCGGCGGCCTGGACGGAGCGCCCATGCCCTACCACGAAGACGTCCTCTCCGCGATCGGCCACACCCCGCTCGTCCGGCTCCGCAAGCTCGTCGGTCCCGAGGACGCGACGGTGCTCGTGAAGCTCGAGTACCTGAACCCGGGCGGCTCCATCAAGGACCGGATGGCGGTGCACATCATCGAGAAGGCGGAGAAGGCGGGGCTCCTCCGCAAGGGCGGCACCATCGTCGAGAACACGAGCGGGAACACCGGCGTCGGCGTCGCCATCGCGGCGGCGGTGAAGGGCTACCGCTGCATCTTCACGATGCCGGACAAGATGTCGAAGGAGAAGCAGGACACGCTGAAGGCGTTCGGCGCCCAGGTCGTCATCACGCCGACGAACGTGCCCGCCGACTCGCCGGACAGCTACTACTCGGTCGCGAAGCGCATCGCGGCGGAGACGCCGAACAGCTTCTACCTGAACCAGTACCACAACGTGGACAACATCGCGGCGCACTACCGGAGCACCGCGCCCGAGATCTGGGAGCAGACGGGCGGGCAGCTCGACGCCTTCGTCGCGGGGCTCGGCACCGGCGGGACGATGAGCGGGTGCGGGAAGTACTTCAAGGAGAAGAACCCCAGGATCCTGAACGTCGGCGCGGACCCGATCGGCTCCGTCTACCACTCGATGTTCAAGACCGGGAAGCTCTCCCAGCCGCACGTCTACAAGGTGGAGGGGATCGGCGAGGACATGATGTGCGGGGCCATGGACCTGTCGGTCCTCGACGACGTGCGCCAGGTGAACGACCAGCAGGCGTTCACGATGGGGCGCCGCCTCGCCCGCGAGGAGGGCATCTTCGCCGGCGGCTCCTCGGGCGCCGCCGTCCACGTGGCCGTGCAGCTCGCCCGCGAGCTCGGCAAGGGGAAGACCCTCGTCGTGCCCCTCCCCGACGGCGGCCGCGCCTACATCTCGAAGATGTACTCGGACGAGTGGATGCGCGACAACGGCTTCGCCCTCGACGGCGCGGAGCCGGTCGCGAGCGCCACCGTGAAGGACGTGCTCGGGCGCCGGCGCGGCGAGGTGATCACCGCGCGCAAGACCGACAAGGTCGAGGTGGTGGTCCGGGCGATGAAGGAGCACGACATCTCCCAGATGCCCGTGGTCGACGACGCGGGCCGCGCCATCGGGATGATCCACGAGTACGACCTGCTCAACTTCCTCATCGAGGGGAAGCACCGGCTCACCGAGCAGGTCGAGCCGCTCGTCCAGCCGCTGCAGGGCGTCGTCGGCGCCGACACGCCCGTCGGGCGCCTGCGCGACATCTTCAACGACGACCACGTCGCGGTGGTGAAGGAGGGCGACCGCGTGACGGGCATCGTCACGAAGATCGACCTCATCGAGTTCCTGGGCGAGCGGCTCAAGTAGGCGCGCTCGACCGTCGGAGAGCCGTCGCAGGAGGCACACGCAATGGACGACCGGAAGCTCTCGTTCGAGACCCTCGCCATCCACGCCGGTCAGTCCCCGGACCCCACCACGGGCGCGATCATGACGCCCGTCTACCTCACCTCGACGTACGTGCAGGAGAGCCCGGGCGTCCACAAGGGCTTCGAGTACTCCCGCACGCAGAACCCGACCCGGCACGCGCTGCAGGACTGCCTCGCCGCGCTCGAGGGCGCGCGCCACGGGCTCGCGTTCGCCTCCGGGCTCGCCGCCACCGACGCGATCCTCCACCTCCTCGACGCGGGCGACCACGTCGTCGCCTCCGACGACGTGTACGGCGGCACCTTCCGCATCTTCGACAAGGTCTACCGCCGGCACGGCCTCTCGTTCACGTACGTCGACATGAGCGACGCGCGGAACGTCGAGCGCGCGCTCACGCCGCGCACGAAGCTCGTCTGGATCGAGAGCCCCACGAATCCGATGCTGAAGATCGTGGACCTCGCGGCGGTGGCCGCCATCGCCCGCGCGCACGGCGCGCGCACGGTGGTCGACAACACCTTCGCCACCCCGTACTTCCAGCGGCCGCTCGCGCACGGCATCGACCTCGTCGCGCACTCGACGACGAAGTACCTGAACGGCCACTCCGACGTGATCGGCGGGGCCGCGGCCACGAACGACCCGGAGCTCCACGAGCGCCTCAAGTTCCTGCAGAACGCGGTCGGCGGCGTGCCCTCGCCCATGGACAGCTTCCTCGTGCTGCGCGGGCTCAAGACCCTGCACGTCCGGATGGACCGGCACGCCGAGAACGCGCTCGCGATCGCGCGCTGGCTCGAGAGCCACCCCCAGGTCGAGCGCGTCACCTACCCCGGCCTCCCCTCGCACCCGCAGCACGCGCTCGCCCGCCGGCAGATGACGGGGTTCGGCGGCATGCTGACGTTCGTCATCCGCGGCGGCCTCGACGCGGCGCGCGCCTTCCTCCAGAACGTGCGGATCTTCGCGTGCGCGGAGTCGCTCGGCGGCGTCGAGAGCCTCATCGAGCACCCGGCCATCATGACGCACGCGTCGGTGCCGAAGGAGACGCGCGAGGCGCTCGGCATCGCGGACGGGTTCATCCGCGTCTCGGCCGGCATCGAGCGCGCGGACGACCTGCTCGCGGACCTCGAGCGCGGCTTCGCGGCGGCGAAGCGGGCGTAGCTCCGCCGTCCGGCTCAGCCCTCCGCCCGCGCCGCCTCGGGCGCGGCGCTGCTCACCGGGAGGCGCGGGAAGCGCGTCGCGACGAGGAGCGCCGTCGCCGCGATGCCGGCGACGCTCCAGAACACGACGCCCATCGCCCCCTGCAGCGCGCCGCCCACCGCGGCGATCTCCGCCGGCGCGAGCGAGGCGCGCTCGGCGCCGAGCAGCTTCTCGGCGACGCCCGGCGCGGCGCCGGCGCGGCCGAGGGCCGCCGCGAGCACGGCGCCGAGGAGGCCGACCGAGAGCGTGCCGCCGATCGTCCGGAAGAACAGGGTGCTCGCGGTGGCCACGCCGCGCCGGTTCCAGGCCACGCTCGTCTGCACCGCGAGGATGAGCGGCGTGTTGGCGAGCCCGAGCCCGACGCCGTACGCGAAGGTGAGGACCTGCGGCACGAGCACGCTCGTCCCGGGCCTGAGGAGCAGCGCCAGCCCCGCACCCGCGACCGCGCTCGTCGCCAGGCCGCCGAGCAGGAGCCGCCGGTACCCGAGGCGCGGCAGGAGCCGGCCCGCGAGCGTGCTCGCGAGGGGCCAGCCGACGGCCATCGGCGCGATGGCCGCGCCCGCGGTGGTGGGCGAGCCGCCCAGGATGGCCTGCACCCAGAGCGGCACGTAGGTGACCATCGCGAGCATGGCCGCGCCGAGCAGCGCGCCGGTCGCGGACGAGACCGCCATCACCCGCTGCGCGAAGAGATCGAGCGGGAGGAGCGGCTCGGGCGCGCGCCGCTCCACCACGAGGAACGCCGCGAGCGCGGCCGCCGCGACGGGGAGCGCCGCGAGCCCCGCCGCGCTCGAGCGCGCCGCGGCGAGGAGCGCCACGACCGCCACGGAGAGGAGCGCGGCGCCGCCGAGATCGAGCCGGTGCGGGTGGCGCTCGGGGCGCTCGTGGTAGGCGACCGCCAGCACCGCGGCGCTCGCGAGGCCGAAGGGCAGGTTCACCCAGAAGATCCAGCGCCACCCGAGCGTGTGGACGATGGCGCCGCCGAGCACCGGCCCGACGAGGCCCGCGATCCCCCACACCGCGCCGAAGATGCCCTGCATGCGCGCGCGCTCGCGGAGCTCGAACAGGTCGCCGATGATCGTGAGCGAGACCGGCTGGATCGCGCCCGCGCCGAGGCCCTGGATGGCGCGCCACGCGATGAGCGCGCCCATGCTCCCGGCGAAGCCGCACCCGCTCGACCCGAGCAGGAAGAGCGCGATCCCCGCGAGGAGTACGGGCTTGCGGCCGTGGAGGTCCGCGAGCTTGCCGTGGATGGGCACCGTGACCGTCGCGGTGAGCATGTACGCGGCGAAGGCCCAGGCGTAGAGGGCGAGCCCGCCGAGCTCGCCGACCACCGTCGGCATCGCCGTCGAGACGACCGTCATCTCCATGGCGGCGAGGAACGTGCCGAGGAGCACGGAGACCACGGTGAGGGGACGGCTCGTCGCGCGCATGGAGGCGGACCCCTTAGCGCCGCCTGGCGAGAAGGTCAATCCGGCCCCACCGCGCGCATCCCCGCGGGCTGCGCCTTCCCTGGCGCAGCGCACGTTCCGCGCTACATTGCCGCGCATGGTCTCCCCCGCCGCGACCGTGCTCACGCTCATGGCCCTCGCCCTCCCGCCCTCCCGCCCCGCGATCCCTCCCCCGCCGCAGGCGCTCCGCCCCGCCGCGGCCCGCGCCGTGAAGGCGCTCGTGGCGAGGCACGGCGAGGCCGAGCGCGCGCGGGCCGAGCGCGGCGTCGCCCAGGCCGCCGCGTTCTGGCGGCCCGCCGACGGGGACGCGAAGGCGTTCGAGGCGTTCTGCGCCGAGCACTTCCTCCCCGCGGGCGAGGCGCTCGACGCGACGTTTGCGCGCCTCGAGGCGTCGTTCGAGGCGCTCGACGGGCACGCCCTCGAGATCTCCCGCGAGCTGTCGCGCTACGCCCAGCTCGACGAGGGGCCGATGCGGCCGGTGGACGCGCTCCTCGCCGCCTACGACGCCTCGGCCCACGCGATCGACGACCTCTTCGAGGGCAAGGTCGCGTTCGTGGCGCTCCTCAACTTCCCGCTCACCACGCTCGACGAGCGGCTCTCGGCCGGCGCGGGCTGGTCGCGGCGCGCCTGGGCCGAGGCGCGGCTCGCGAACCGCTTCGCGCGGCGCGTGCCGGCGGCGGTGAACCAGGGCATCGCCCGCGCCTCGGCGGACGCCGACCTCTACATCGCCGACTACAACCTCTTCATGCACCACGTGCTCGCCGAGGACGGGCAGCGCCTCTTCCCCAAGGGGAAGCGGCTCCTGTCCCACTGGAACCTGCGGGACGAGCTCAAGGCGCAGTACGCGCAGCCGGACGGCCTCGCGCGCCAGCGCGTGATCGCGAAGGCGATGGAGCGGATCGTCACGCAGACGATCCCCGCGGCGGTCGTGAACGATCCCGCGGTGGACTGGAACCCGTTCACGAACGAGGTGCGCCCCGCGCCCGCCGAGACGGTCGAGCCGGGCGCCGCCCCGCGCGCGGCGGCCGCGAAGGCCTCCGCGGCGCGCGAGCCGGACACCCGCTACGCGAAGATCCTCGCGAACTTCCGCGCGGTGAAGGCGGCCGATCCCTACTCGCCCTCCGCCCCCACCTACATCGCGCGGAAGTTCGAGCTCGAGCGCGAGATCCCGGAGGCGCGGGTCGTCGCGATGCTGGAGGAGGTGCTGGGCGCCCCCGAGATCGGGCGCATCGCGCGGCTCGTGGAGCAGCGCCTCGGGCGCAAGCTCGAGCCGTTCGACGTCTGGTACGCCGGGTTCAAGCCGCGCATCGAGCGGTCCGAGGCGGACCTCGACCGGCTGACGCGGAGCCGCTACCCCTCCGCGCTTGCGTTCGCGACGGAGCTGCCGGTCACGCTGCAGAAGCTCGGCTTCTCGGAGGAGAAGTCCCGCTTCCTTTCGGCCCACATCGCGGTCGATCCCGCCCGCGGCTCCGGCCACGCGATGGAGGCGGCCCGCCGCGGCGACCAGGCCCACCTGCGCACGCGCGTCGGTGCGGACGGCATGGACTACAAGGGCTTCAACATCGCGATCCACGAGCTCGGCCACAACGTCGAGCAGACGTTCTCGCTCTACGGCGTCGACCACACCCTCCTGCGCGGCGTCCCCAACACCGCCTTCACGGAGGCGATCGCGTTCGTCTTCCAGGCGCGCGACCTCGAGGTGCTGGGGCTCCCGCCGCCGTCTGCCGACGCGAAGCGGGTCCTCGCGCTGAACGACCTCTGGGCCGCGTACGAGATCGCCGGGGTGGCGCTCGTCGACCTCGGCATGTGGCACTGGATGTACGACCACCCGAAGGCGACGCCGGCCGAGCTGCGCGAGGCGACGCTGCGCCTCGCGCGAGACGTGTGGAATCGCTGGTACGCGCCGGTGTTCGGCGTGCGGGACGTGCTCATCCTGGCGATCTACTCGCACCTCGTCTCGAACCTGCTCTACCTGCCCGACTACCCCATCGGCCACCTCATCGCGGCGCAGCTCGAGGAGCACCTCGAGAAGCTCCCGCCGGGCAAGCGGCTCGGCGACGAGATCGAGCGCATCACGATCCAGGGGACCCTCGCGCCCGACCTCTGGATGAAGGGCGCGACGGGCGAGCCGGTCTCGGCGCAGCCGCTCATCCGCGCCGCGGCGCGCGCGCTCGAGCGGAGCTGAGGTCCCTCGGAGCCGGCGGCAGCAGCCGGCCGGCGCGGGATCGTTCAGGCCCGCGCGGCGACGTCCCGGGCGCCTCCGCACATCCACGCGCGCGCCGCGTCGGCCGTGCCGATGAACATGCGCCGCGCTCCGGGCGCGTCGTCGTACATGAACACGAGGCCGTTCACGCGGAACGTCACCTCGAACTCGTCCCAGCCGACGTCGCGCGCGTCGCACGGTTCTCCGGGCAGCGCGATCCACAGCCGCCCGCTCGCCTCGTCGCGGCACGGCCGGCCGCGCCTCGCCTCGGCCCAGTGCCGGATCTCCGTGACCGCCTGCGTGGCGCGCAGCATGTGAGGCCTCCTCGACGCGAGTGAGATCCATAACGCTCGAGCCCCCACGCGCACGCCCCGCCGCGGGCGCCTCCGATGCGCATCGTCCTCCCATGGCCAACAACGAATGGACCGACAGCGCGGCGGATGCGGCGGCGAGGGCGGCGCAGCGTCGGGAGACCGGCGGGGCGAGCGTACCGGCCGGCGGGGCGCACGCCCCCGCGGACGTGACGATTCCCGGGCGGCCGGAGCAGGAGGGGCGGACGCCCGGCCGCGAGGTGGGCGCCGACGTGAACGCTCCACCGAGGGCGGAGCCGGAGCAGCAGGTGCCAGGCCGGCGCGGTGCCGCTCCGGAGATCTCTCCGCCGGTGCGCGACCCGACCCCCGAGGAGGCGCCCGAGCTCCTGGGCGAACGCTCCGACTACCCGCTCCTCTACGGGGAGGACCCGGGCGACATCGGGCAGTGAGCAGGTCGAGCGTGGCGCTCGCGCTCCCTTCGCGGGCCGGCGAGCGGGCGGGCGGCTCCGACGCAAGGGCCCGCTCCCGGACACCCCGGCGCCGGGGCCGGCGGTCGAGCGTCCTTCGCAGCGGGACGCCTCCTGCCGGAACCTCCGCGCCGCCGGTGCGCCGCGCGACGCCCCGTGGTTAGGCTCTGTTCGGATCGCGCGGGAGGGACCGATGGGCGGGAGGCGGGGACGCGGCGCGTGGATGATGGGCGGACTCGGGGTGGTGGCGGCGGGCGCAGGCCTCGCGTGGATGGCCGATCCCCGCAGGCGTGGCGTGCTCGCCCGCAGCGCGGGGCGCGCGCTCCACGACGCGGAGGACTTCGTCGAGAGCGGGGCGCGCGACCTCGGCCATCGCGCGGCCGGCGCGGCGCACGAAGCGCGGGCGCGCCTCGCGCACGAGCTCCCCGACGACGACGTCCTGGCGGAGCGGGTCCGCGCGCGGCTCGGACACCTCACCGACCACGCGCACGCGATCCGCGTGACCGCGAACGACGGCGAGGTGGTGCTCGAGGGGCCGGTGTTCAGCGTCGAGCATGCGGCGCTCCTCGCCGGCGTGCGCATGGTGCGCGGGGTCCGCCGGGTGCACGACCGGATGAAGTCCCACGAGACCGCGGACGTGCGGGCGCTCCAGGGCCTCGGCCCGCGCCGGCGTGCCCGCGGCGCGATCCTGCCCATCTCCTCGCCCGCCTACCGCCTCGCGGCGGGGGCCGCGGGCGCGTTCCTCGTCGGGCGCGCCCTGCTCCGCGGCGGGCTCGGCCGGATCCCCGCCGGGCTCGTCGGCGCGTCGCTGCTCGGGCGCGTCCTCGGCGACGCCGGCGAGTCGCGGCGCGCCGACGCGCGCGAGGAGGCGGCGCT
>NZ_JALCZB010000125.1:0-10737 GCF_022690745.1 Anaeromyxobacter sp. SG64
ATCGGCCGGCATGCTCGACGCGGCGCTCGCGCGAGCGCTGCGGCTCGCCGCCCGCCGCCCGCCGACGCCGACGCCGGCCCGGGCGTTCCGCGCTCGCGAGCGTCCGCGGCGCGTCCGGCGCGAGCGCGCGGCGGGCCGGGGAAGCTCCTCTCGCGCGCGCCCAGCAGCGATCCGGCGCTGGCACGGCCCCTGCTGAACGTCCGTGCATGCTGGTCCGCATCCGCTCCGGCGCCGTGCTCGGCGTGCAGGCGATCCCCGTCGACGTGGAGGTCGAGGCGACGCTCGGGATGCCGGGCTTCCACCTCGTCGGGCTCGCCACGGGCGCCGTGCAGGAGGCGAAGGTCCGGGTCGCCGCGGCGGTGCGAAACCTCGGCGTGAAGCTGCCGCACAAGCGGATCACCGTGAACCTCGCGCCGGGGGACCTGCGCAAGGACGGCACCGGCTTCGACCTGCCGATGGCGATGGGCGTGCTCGCGGCGGTGGAGGAGGTCCCCGCGGACGCGCTGGCGAGGGTCCACTTCGTCGGCGAGCTCGCCCTCTCGGGCGAGGTGAAGTCCGTCCGCGGCGTCCTCCCGCTCGCCATCGAGGCGCGCCGCGCGGGCGCGCTCGCGATCGTCGTCCCGCAGGCGAACGCGCTCGAGGCGTCGATCGTGGAGGGCGTGAAGATCCTGTCCGCGGGTCACCTCGGCGACGTGGTCGCCTGGACGCGCGGTTCGGCGGAGCTCCTCCCGCCGCCGGGGGCGGTGCCGGCGCCGCCCCCGGGCGTCCCCGTCGACCTCGCCGACGTGACGGGCCAGGAGAACGCGAAGCGGGCGCTGGAGATCGCCGCCGCGGGGGGCCACAACCTGCTCTTCTTCGGGCCGCCGGGCAGCGGCAAGACGATGCTCGCCCGCCGCCTGCCGACGCTCCTCCCGCCCCTCGCGTTCGAGGAGGCGCTCGAGGCGACCGTGGTCCACAGCGTCGCGGGGCTCACCCGCCACCGCGGCCTCCTCGCCGATCGCCCCTTCCGCGCGCCGCACCACTCGATCTCCGACGCCGGCCTCGTGGGCGGCAGCAGCGTCCCGCGGCCTGGCGAGGTCTCGCTCGCGCACCAGGGCGTCCTGTTCCTCGACGAGCTCCCCGAGTTCCGGCGCCACGTCCTCGAGGCGCTGCGGCAGCCGCTCGAGGACGGCGAGGTCACGATCGCGCGGGCCGGCCGGAGCGTCACGTACCCCGCCGAGCTCACGCTCGTCGCCGCGATGAACCCCTGTCCGTGCGGCTACCACGGCGACCGGCGGAGGCGCTGCCACTGCACGCCGCACGAGCTGCTCAGCTACCGGCGGCGCATCTCGGGGCCGCTGCTCGACCGGATCGACCTGCACGTGGACGTGCCCGCCCTCGCCACCCCGCTGCTCGGCGAGGCCGCGGCCAGCGGGCCGACGAGCGCGGAGGCGCGCGCCCGGGTCGCCCGCGCGCGCGAGGTGCAGCGGGGGCGCGCCGGCGGGCGCGGGGCGAACGTGAACGCCCGCCTGCGCGGCGGCGCCCTGCGGCGCGCGGCGACGCCGGACGACGACGGGCGCCGCATCCTGCAGGCGGCGGTCGAGAAGCTCGGGCTCTCGGCGCGGGCGCACGACAAGGTGCTGCGCGTCGCCCGGACCATCGCGGACCTGGAGGGCTCGGCGGCGGTGCGCGCGCCGCACGTCGCCGAGGCGATCCAGTACCGCGCGCTGGACCGGCCGCTCTCGTGAGACCCGCGCCGCCGAAGCGGCGCGACTGGTGCCCCACCGCGGGGCGAGGAGGACGACGTGACGAAGCTGAGCGACAAGATGAAGGCCCTCGGACAGGCGCTCGCCGGGATCGAGAAGCAGTTCGGGAAGGGGAGCATCATGCGGCTCGGGGACGGGCACGAGCCGGCGCCGGTGGCCGTCGTGCCCACCGGGTCGCTCGGGCTCGACCTCGCGCTCGGGGTGGGCGGGCTGCCGCGCGGGCGCGTCGTCGAGATCTACGGGCCGGAGTCCTCGGGCAAGACGACCCTCGCGCTGCACGCCATCGCCGAGGTGCAGCGGCAGGGCGGGGTGGCGGCGTTCATCGACGCCGAGCACGCCCTCGACGTGACCTACGCCCGGAAGCTGGGGGTGAACCTCGCCGACCTGCTCGTCTCCCAGCCCGACACCGGGGAGCAGGCGCTCGAGATCGCCGAGCAGCTCGTGCGCTCGGGCGCGATCGACCTCATCGTGGTGGACTCGGTCGCCGCGCTGGTGCCCAAGGCGGAGATCGAGGGCGAGATGGGCGACGCGCACATGGGCGTGCAGGCGCGTCTCATGAGCCAGGCGCTCCGGAAGCTCACCGCGGTCGTGTCGCGCAACCAGTCGCTCGTCGTCTTCATCAACCAGATCCGGATGAAGATCGGCGTGGTCTTCGGGAACCCGGAGACCACGACCGGCGGGCACGCGCTCAAGTTCTACGCGTCGGTCCGGCTCGACATCCGGCGCATCGGGCAGGTGAAGGACGGCGATCAGGTGGTCGGCAGCCGCACCCGCGTGAAGGTCGTGAAGAACAAGGTGGCGCCCCCGTTCCGGGAAGCGGAGTTCGACGTCCGCTACGGCACGGGCGTCGATCGCCACGGCGAGGCGCTCGACCTCGGCGTCGAGCGCGGGGTGGTGGAGAAGTCCGGGGCCTACTTCGCGCTCGACGGCGAGCGGATCGGGCAGGGCCGCGAGCGCGCCATCGAGTGGCTGCGCGCGAACCCGGAGGCCTTCGAGCGGCTCGCCGCGCGGGTGCGGGAGGGGGCGGGCGCCGCGGCGCCGGCGCTCGCCGCGGTGGGGTGAGGGCGCGGCGCGGACGGGGACGCTGGCGTCCCCGCCCCGCCGCGCGGGATCAGAAGAAGAAGTACCGGAGCGTGATGTTCGTCACCCAGCGCGAGTGGTCGCGAAGGGCCGGCGTCTGCAGGCCGCCGATGTCGAAGGGGTGGCCGAAGTGGACGCGCAGGAGGAGCGGTCCGAAGAGCACGTTCACGCCGAGCACGCCGGTGAGGGTGCGCGCGTCCCAGGCGCCCGGCTCGAACCGCTCCAGGGCGATCGGCGCGAGCGGGCTCCCCGTCGTCGGGTCGTACGTCGGGACGAGCACGGTGCTCGTCTTGGACTCCCAGCGGTTGAAGACGCCGCCGAAGTCCAGGGCGGCGACGCCCTCCAGGTAGTCGAAGATGAGCAGGCGGATGAGCGGATCGAGCGGGAACTGCAGCTCGGCGTTCACCACGTAGTAGTGCTGCCCGATGAGGAACTCGAGATCGAGCGGGTAGAAGCCGCGCAGGTTGTCGGCGGAGGTGAGCCACCAGCTCTTCTCCCAGACGCGGCCCTTCTCGTTCGGCGAGAACGTCGTCCCGCCCGCGGCGCGGAGCATGAAGTTCGAGCGGCCGACGAGCTGCCAGAACTTCTCCGTGTCCGCGCGGAAGAAGCCGTGCACCGCCTCGCGCCCGGGGAGGTACCCGCCGCCGAGCTCGAGCAGGAGCGAGCTGCCCGCCACCGGCCCGGTGTACTGATCGTAGCGGATGGTGTCGTAGCCGTAGCGCACGGTGGGCGAGATGGTGAAGTTGACGCCGCCGTTGCGACTCTCCCAGTCGCGCGTGGAGGTGTACGGGCCCGTGGTGAGCGTGGGGCCCTGGCAGAGCAGCGTCACCGCCCCCGAGAAGTCGGTGAGGCAGTAGCGCTGGACGCCGCCCAGCGTGAGCTCCGTCTCCACGCGCCGGAAGCGATCGAGCGGGTAGCGCAGCGCGCCGACCACCCCGAAGTCACGCTGGTAGTAGGCGAGGTTCGGGTCCAGCCGATCGAGGTTCTGCTGGACGAAGTGGAACCCGCCGAGCACCCAGGAGAGCCGCCTCGCGCGGTTCTCGAACAGGAGGAGCCCCTGGGTGTAGTCGAACGAGCCGTAGACGGAGAGGTCCACGAAGAGGACGTTGTCCCGGAGCATGTCCGAGAACAGCACCGCGGCCCGCCCCGCGACGGCGCTCCCCGCGCCGCCCCCGTAGACGAAGCCCGCCTCCGGGCGCCAGTTGCGGATCGCGAACGCGTCGTAGTCCTTCACCTGCTCCGGCCAGGTACCGCTCGGGATCTCCAGCACGTCTCCGGTGGGCGGCAGGACGGCCACGCTCGGCTGCTCGAGCCAGGCGACCTTGGGCACCTCGACGATCCGGAAGACGCCGCCGTAGAACGTGCTCGCGAACACGCCGCGCCCCTTGGGCGAGGGGCCGGGGCTCGTGAGCCCGGTGGTGAAGTCGGTGATCCGCTGGACCGCGCCCGCCTTCAGCAGGTAGAGGTCGGGCTTCCCGGAGACGTCCGAGGTGAAGAGGACCGAGCCGTCCGCCTGCGGGAACGGCGCGCGGTCTGTGCTCGCGGCGGTGGTGAGCCGCGTGCGCTCGCCGCTCGAAGGATCGATGCGGAAGAGGTTGAGGCGCCCGTGGTCGGTCGCGTCCGAGGAGAAGTAGATGCCGTCCTTTCCCCAGGCGACGTCCTTCTCGACGTATGGATCCTGCGTGATGCGCCGCGCCACGCCGCCCTTCACCGGGACCACGTAGATGTCCGACTGGCCGTCGGTGGACACGCCGGCGAACGCGATCTGCGACCCGTCCGGCGAGAAGGCGGGGTCGGAGATCTGGATGAACGGCTGGCCGCGCTCGGTGTGCACGTCGAGCTTCCTGCGCCGGCCGAGCTCGATGCGCGGGGGACGTCCTTCCCTGAGCTTGTGCCGGAAGCGCTGGACGTGGAGGCGGTCGCCGATCCCGTCCTGGGCCGAGAACGCGAGGATCCCGTCCCCGAGGCCGAGCACCCCGTACTCGACGGGGTGGAGGGACTCGAACCCCGGCACGCTGTCCGAGACGATCTCGACCGCGCTGCGCGGGTTGCGCACGTCGACGAGGTAGAGGCGGGCGCGGCCCTTCTCGCGGTCGATGCCGCGGAAGAGGATGAGGTTCCCGTCGGCGGAGGAGACGAAGTCCTCGGGCTCGGAGGGGAGCTGCCGGAGCTCCCGGAGCTGCGGGAGATCGTGCTTCGCCTCGAGGTACTGCGGGTAGTAGCGGCGCTTCAGCCACGCGCGCCAGCGGGCGTCGACCTGCTCGATGGGCTCGTTCAGCACGCGCCGCACGAGGGCGCCGAAGTTGCGCGTCGTGCCGCCCGCGGCGGGGCCGCCGCCGAAGCCGCCTCCGCCGTCGCCCATGAGGTAGGCGTTCTCCAGGAACGCCTGGATCTTCTCGTGGCCGTACTGGTCGGCGATGAAGGCGATCCGCGCCTGGCCGAGCTTGTAGGTCGGGATGTACCCGCGGATCCGGTCCTCCCCGAACGACAGCACGTCGTAGCCCTTGCGCGGCTCGGGGTTCCAGACGAGGTCGCGGAGGTAGAGGTCCGTCTCCGTGTCGATGCCGCCCTTCGAGTAGAACTCGGCGATGCCCTCGATGAACCAGAGCGGCAGGTACGCGATGGGCGAGGACATCTCCTCGGCGCCGGCGGCCTCGAGCAGCTTCTGGATGGTGAACTGGTGCACCATCTCGTGCGTCGACACCTCGATGAACCGCGCGTGATCACCGAAGTACGGGACCGTCATCTTGAGGTCCTCGGGCGAGGTGACGCCCAGGACCGACTCGGTGACGGCGAAGACGTTCTGCGTCTGGAACTCGCGCTGCGTCGCGTAGAGGATGTAGGGGATGCGCTTCGTCGGGTTGTAGTGGAACTGATCGACGAGGCGCGCGTAGGCGCTCTGGATCGCCGGCAGCGCCCGCTCCGCCTGGGCGAGCTCGTTCCGGTAGTAGTAGAGCCGGAGGCCCCCGGGGCCGCCGCCCGGCGGCGGGACGTCGATGAACTGCCAGTCGAAGCTGAACCAGGCGACCTGGTTCTGCCCGGGGCGCTCGGGGAGGATGAAGGTCTGCTCGAGCTCGCGCCGGGGCCGAGGCTTCTCGGCCTCCATGCGGTCCATCGAGTGCATCGCCTCGCCGAGCGACGGGCTCGGGCCGAGCTGTGCGGCGGCCGCGAGGGGCAGCGCGAGGGCGCAGAACGCGAGGACTCTCATCCGAGCAACACTACGTAGGAGGGACCCTCCGGGCGAGCAACCGAAAGGAGGTCCGTCCGACGCAGGCGTCGTCTACCGCCGCCGCTCAGCGCGAAGCGGCGCGGATGGGCCAGCGGGTCCCACCGATGGTGATGGCATAGCGTCCCGTCCCTGGGGGGTCTTCTTCGATGGCGAACCCGAGCGTCACCTGGCCTGCGCGGGTGAAGCGGGCGCGCTCGCCGCCCTTCACGGCGCAGCGGAGCACGCCGTCGTCGCCGAGGCGGAGGGTGGCGGGATCGAGCGGCTCGCGCGTCCCGTCGGAGAGGAGCAGCACGGGCGCCCCGCCCGGCGTCTCCTGCAGCACGCCCCGCACCGTGTAGGGCGTCTCTTTCACCTCGACGTACGCGGACTCGCGGCCCACGCGCACGAGCCATCTCCCGTCGGGTGCGCGCGCGAGCGAGCGCCAGAGGACGTCGAGCGTGCGCGCGTGGGTGATGGGCTCGCCGAGGTGGAGGAAGCGGCCCTCGTCGTCGATCGACAGGCCGCTCCGGGATCGCAGGAGCTCGAGCGCGGCGTCGTCGGCGGTGGTCACCCGCGCATCATAGGGCCGGTGAGCTCCGTTGCGGAGGCGGCGCTCGGGTGGTAACGAACCGCGCGTGACCGCGAGGATCGAGCCTGTGGTGCGCATCCGCTGTGGCCCCGACGAGGAGGCCCGCTGCCGCGCCGCGCTCGCGCGAGCCGGCTTCGAGGTGGAGCGCTCGCTCACGTGGCTCGTCGTCCGCGACGCCCCGCCCGACGCCGTGAACGAGGCCCTCGCCGCGGGCGGGGCGGACCCGCGTGTCGCCGTCCGGCAGCGGATCGGGCAGCTCATCGGCTGGCTCCTCGACCGTGAGGGCGAGCTCGACGGCCGCGCGGTGAACGTGCAGGCGCTGGTCCGTCGGGTGCTCGAGGAGGGCGGCCTCACCGGACGCTACCGTCCAAGGCCGCTCGACGCGCTCCTGGCGGGCGCGGCGGCGCTGTACGCGGAGCTCGTCGAGACCGCCGCCGGGTTCGTCTCCTGGGATCGCTTCGTCGAGCTGTTCTGCGAGTAGCTGCCGGGGTAGCGGCGCGGCGCGCTGCCGTCAGGCGCGCAGCGCGAGCCGCAGGAGGTTCAGCGCCTCGTGGGCGGCGGTGCTGCGGATCCGGTCGCGACCGCCGCGGTAGAGCCGCTCGACCGCGCTCGTGCCGGACGGCCCGGCGAGCGCGAGGTGCACCGTCCCGACCGGCTTCTCCGGCGTCCCGCCGGTCGGCCCGGCGATGCCGGTGATCCCGATCCCCCAGGTCGCCCGCCCGACCCGGCGCGCCCCCTCCGCGAGCGCGCGCGCGACCGGCTCCGACACGGCGCCGTGCGCCGCGAGGACGTCTTGGGGGACGCCGAGCACGGCCTCCTTCATGGCGTCCGCGTAGGCGACGACGCCGAGGTCGAGCACCGCGGAGGCGCCCGGCACGTCCGTCAGGAGCTCGGCGACGAGCCCGCCGGTGCAGCTCTCCGCGAGCGCCACGCGCTCGCCGCGGGCGGCGAGCCGCGCGACGACGAGGGCCGGCAGCTCCTCCTTGCCCTCGCCGAACACCGCGTCGCCGAAGATCGCGCGGGCCTGGGCGGCGAGCCGGTCGGCGCGCGCAGCGGCGTCCGGGCCGGGCACGGTCCACTTGACGTGGACCTCGGGCCAGTGCGCGCGGAAGCCGAAGCGGACGTCCGCGTTCGCGGGATCGCGCATGAGCGGCCGCATCGCGTCGTCGGCGTGCGACTCGGGGACGCCGAACAGCTTCAGCACCCGCCCCGCCGGCACCTCGCCGAGCCGCGCCGCGAGCCGCGGCAGGAGCCACTCGTCGGCGAGCCCCCGGAACTCGAGCGGCACGCCGGGGAAGCAGACCACCTCCGCCCGCCCGATGCGCACCGCGAACCCGGGCGCCGAGCCGAACCGGTTCGGCACGACCTCGGCGCCGCGCGGGAAGCGCGCCTGCTTCTCGTTGTTGGGGGTGAGCGCGCGGCCGAAGCGGCGGAAGCGCTCCTCGAGCGCGCGCAGCGACGGCTCGTGCAGCTCGAGCGGCACGCCCATCACCGCGGCGACGCGCTCGCTCGTGAGGTCGTCCTCGGTCGGCCCCATGCCGCCGCTCATCACCACGAGGTCGGCGCGCGCGGTCGTCTCGCGGATGGCGGCGTCGAGGTCGGCGCGATCGTCGCCCACGAGCGTCTTGCGCCGGACCATGACGCCGAGATCCCAGAGCCGGTCCATGAGCCAGGCGGAGTTCGTGTCCACCACCTGCCCGGTGAGGAGCTCGTCGCCGGTGGAGAGGATCTCGACGTGGAGCGTCATCGCGAGCGACCTCCGCTACGACCCGAGCGGCGCGCACCACCAGCCCGCGCCGCCGCAGCCGGCGACGGCGCGCAGCGCGAGCGCGACGAGCTGGAGCGCGGCCCAGGCGAAGACACCCGCCGCCACGTCGTCCATGACGACCCCGAACCCGTTCTTCACGCGGTCGAACGCCGAGGCCGGCCAGGGCTTCAGCACGTCGAACACGCGGAAGAAGAGGAAGCCGAGGAGCGCCGCCGGCCAGGAGAAGGGGACGAGGGCGACCGTGACGAGGTAGCCCGCCACCTCGTCGATGACGATGGGCGACGCGTCGGCCACCCCCCAGTACGCGCCGGCGCGCTGCGCGGCGTAGGCGCCGAGCGCCACGAGCGCGGCGACCGTCACGAGGTACACGGACGGGGAGAGCCGCGAGAGCGCCCAGTACACGGGGATCGCGCCGAGAGTGCCGAAGGTGCCGGGCGCGACGGGGGCGTAGCCGCACGGACCCCAGGCGGCGAGGAGCACCCAGGCGTCGGGTCGCGCGGCCGGGCGCGCCGTGCGGCGGAGGCCGCGGGCGCGGAGCCGGGAGAGGAGGTCAGGGCTGGCGGGCGACGGCGAGCCGGTCACGCGCTAGATGTACTCGTCCTGCTGCGGCTTGTCCTCGACGTCCTCGGGCTCCGGCTCGAGCGCCTCGTCCGCCTCGAGCTCGGCGCGGATGGCGGGCGGGAGCGAGGCCTTGTCGGGCGCGGGCCGCGCGCGGGCCAGGAGCGCCTCGGCGAGGCCGAGCGCGATGTAGGCGGCCATGTAGACCACGAGGACGAACGAGGCGCGGGTCGCCATGCCGACCCCGACGCCCGCGAGGGTGAAGAAGGCGAAGATCGTGAGGCTGCGCGCCGAGAGGTGGACGTCCTTGAAGGTGCGGTAGCGGACGGTCGACACCATGAGGAACGCGAGCAGGCCGACGACGAGCGCGATCGGGACGCGGGTCGCCGGGTCGGTGGTCGTGGCGAAGTGCCGGTAGTGGGCGATGACGAGCGAGACGATCGTCCCGGCGGCGAGCGGGATGGGCAGGCCCACGAAGAAGCGCGAGGAGCCCTTGTCGCCGCGCTGCGCGAGGACGTTGAAGCGCGCGAGGCGGAGCGCGCCGCAGGCGGCGAAGGCGAAGGACACGAAGAAGCCGAGGAAGCCGAGCGGCGCGAGCGCCCACTTGTAGACGAGCAGCGCCGGCGCCGCGCCGAAGGAGATGACGTCGGCGAGGCTGTCGAGCTGCACGCCGAAGTCGGACTGGGTCTTCGTCATGCGCGCGACGCGGCCGTCGAACGCGTCGAAGAACATCGCGAAGAAGATGGCGAGCGCCGCCTGGTAGAGCTGGAGCGGCGTGGCCTCGCCGGCGCAGAGCGTGAGCGCGTAGAAGCCGAGGAGGATCGAGCTCACCGTGAACAGGTTCGGGAGCACGAACATCGCCTTGCGCAGGTTGATCTGCATTTCCGCGCCACCCTCCTAAGGTCGCCGGCCTCGGCGCAGTGCCGGTGACTCGGGCCGGGCGCAGGACCACGCGCCCGCCCCCTCGACCGGCGACGGCAGAGGCTGTCACGGGCGGGTTTTTTTGTCGAGACGGACGCCTCGCGTCAAGGAGACCCGCCGCACGGGGTCCGCGCGCGCTCCCCCTCCCCGAGCGCCAGGCGGGCGCCGCTCCCGCAGTCCACCCAGAACACCGGGTCCGCCCACCAGCGGTTCATCCGCGCGGTCGCCCGCGAGCCCCCCCCGAGCGCGAGCGCGGGTCCGTGCCCGGTCACGAGGTTGCCGTCCAGCACCGCCGTGGCGCCGTCCAGCAGGACGATCCCGCCGGCGGCGCCTCCCGACGCGTCCACGCTCGAGAGGCGCACCTCGCCGCCCGACGCCTCGACGGCCGCGCCGCCGCAGCGCAGGAGGGTGCTCGCGGAGAGCGCGAGCGAGCCGCGGCGCACCTGCACGCACGCCCCCGGGATGCCCTGCTCCTCGCTCACACCTGCGACGACCACCGCCGCTCCCTCCACCCGGCCTCCCGCGATGGCGATGCCGGCCGGCCCGGGGGAGCGGATGACCACGCCCTCGAGGTGCGCGGCGCCGCCCGCGACGGCGAGGCCCGCCTCGCGCGAGGGCCCGTCGACGGCGAGGTGGCGGAGCGTGGCGGTGCCGCCGTGGACGGTCGCGCCGGAGAGGGCGCCGTGGAGGTGCCCGCCCACGAGGGTGGCCTCGCCGCGCTCCACGACGAGGCCGACGTCCCCGTCGAGCGCGAGGTCCGCGCCCTCGAGCGCGCCGCCCGAGACGCGCGCGCCGCAGCCGCCCCCCACCGCGCGCAGGTCGCGCGCCCGCAGCGTGCCCGCGGAGACGCGCACGGCGCAGCGCGGCG
>NZ_JALCZB010000126.1:0-10612 GCF_022690745.1 Anaeromyxobacter sp. SG64
CTGTCGCTCGCGGACCGAGCGCTCGCGGCCGCGCCGGGGGACGCGGCCCTCTCGCTCTCGAAGGCGGCCGCGCTCGAGGGCGCCGGGCGGATCGAGGACGCGGTCACGCTCTACCGCGAGGTCGCCGCGAAGACCCCCGCGGCCTGGGAGCCGCGGCTCGCGCTCGGCCGCATCGCCGTCACCCGCCGCCAGCTCGACGTCGCGACCGCCGAGCTCGCCGCTTCGGTGGAGCGCGGCCCGCGCGTGGCGGCGGTCCACGCGGCGCGCGGCGAGCTCGCGCTAGCGCAGGGCGATCACGCCGGCGCGGAGGCCGCCTACCGGCGGGCGCTCTCGGTCGATCCGGAGTGCGCCGCCGCCGAGACCGGCCTCGCGCGCATCGCGCTCGCACGCGGCGACGCGGCCGGCGCGCGGGCGCGCCTCGAGCGCGCGCTCACCCTCGACCCGCGCGACGCGGAGGGGCACGTGACGTTCGGCGCGCTGCTCTGGGCCGCCGGCGATCTCACCGGCGCGGAGAAGGCGCTCGAGGCGGCCGTCGAGCTCCAGCCGCGGAACGCGGGCGCGCTCGTGCGGCTCGGCGCGGTGAAGCTGGAGCGGGGCGACGCCGACGGCGCCGTGCAGCGGCTCACCGCCGCCGCCGCCGAGGCGCCCCAGCTCGCCGAGGCGCAGCAGTGGCTCGGCCGCGCGCTCCTCGCGAAGGGGGAGACCCCGGCGGCCGTGGCGAAGCTGCGCCGCGCGGTCGAGCTCGAGCCCTCGAACGCCGACCACCAGCTCCACCTCGGCGCCGCGCTCGAGCGCGCGAACGCGCTCGAGGAGGCGCTCGCGGCCTACCGCGGCGCCGCGAAGGCCGACCCGCGGCGCGCGGATCCCCACGAGCGGATGGCGCTCCTCTTCGCCGCGAACGGTCGCTGCGACGCGGCGATCGGCGCCTACGAGAAGGCGATCGCGGCCGCGCCGCGCCTCTCGCGCCTGCGGATCGCGCTCGGCGACTGCCAGCTCCGGCTCGGCAAGGCCGAGGAGGCCGCGAAGGTGTTCCGGGAGGTGCTGAGGGTAGAGCCGAAGGCGGTGCCGGTGATCTACCGCCTCGGGCGCGCGCTGCACGAGGCCGAGGGGGAGCGCGCGGCCCTCCCCTGGTACGAGCGGGCGGCGCGCGAGGAGAAGGACAACCCGATGCCGCACTACTACCTCGGCTACCTGTACAAGGAGCGCGGCGAGCGGCGGCGGGCGATCGAGGAGTTCAAGGCCTTCCTCGCGCTGCGGCCGGACGCCGAGGAGCGGAAGGACATCGAGGGGGAGATCGAGGATCTGGGCGGGACCCCGGAGCGCCCGGTCGCTTCCCCTTGACGGCGCGGACCACCCGGCATAGAGACGGTCCGCAATGCGGACTATCTCCGACGCCGGGCTTCGCCGGGAGGCGCGGGCGCTCCGCGAGCAGGTGATCGCGCTCGCGCGGCGCCGCTCCCTGCGCGACCCGGTGGCCGCGAGCTGCGGCGAGCTGGAGCTCACCCCGCCGCAGATCCACGCGCTCCTCTGGATCGGCCACGACGGCCCGCTCACCATGGGCGAGCTCGCCCGGCGCGTGGCGGTGACGGAGAAGACCGTCACCGGGATCGTCGACCGCCTGGAGCGCGACGGACACCTGCGCCGCGAGCGCGACACCGCGGACCGCCGCGTCGTCCGCGCCCGGTTCACCCCCCGGGGAGAGCAGCTCTTCCGCCGCATCGACGCCGACATCGAGGACAAGTTCGCCGCGATCCTCGGCGCGCTCGATCCCGCGGACCGCAAGGCCCTCGCGCGGATCGTCGACCGGCTCGTCGTCCGCCTGGGCGCGCCGGAGGAGGGCGGCGGGAGATGACGCGCGCCCCGAGCTCCGGGCCGCGAGATGCGGCCAGAGACCCCTTCACCGCGCCCGCCCGGCGCGACCGGCCGGACCCCTTCTGGGGGGCGGCGTTCGCAGGCGGGCGCGAGGTAGCACCACGCATCCACGCCGTCCGGCGGGAGGAGACATGAACGCAGTGATCGCAGTGACCGTGCTCGCGCTCGCGGTGGCGCAGGCGCCGGAGCCGTCCCGGAGCGCCGCGCCCGCGCCGCAGCCGCAGGCCGGCCAGCCGGCGCCGCAGGGCGCAGGGCCCAGCCTGGAGCCGCAGCCGACGCCGCAGCCGACGCCTGCCGGCGAGATCGTCACGCTCGAGCAGGCGCTGCAGCTCGCCGCCGCGCGCAACCTCGACCTCAAGGCCGCGGCGGCGCGGCTCCGCCAGGCGGACGAGATCTCCGTGCAGGCCTGGGCGCGCTACCTGCCGCAGGTGAACGCGAGCGGCACCTACACGCGCAACGAGCCCGCGGCCGTGCTCCCCGCCGGTACGTTCGGCGCGGGCAGCCCGGAGATCACGATCGTCGCGAAGGATCAGCTCGCCGGCCAGGTGGACGCGAACCAGGTGCTGTTCTCGCCCGCGCTCGCGTTCGGGATCCGCGCCGCGTCGAAGGCGGAGGCCGTCTCGCGCCTCACCATCGAGAACGTCCGGCGGGACATCGTGTTCGGCGTCGCCCAGTCCTACTACGGCGTCGCCGCGCTGAAGCAGTCGACCGAGGTCTCCGAGCGGCTCCTCGAGATCGCGCGCCGCCAGGAGAACGACGCCCGCGTCCGCTACCAGGCCGGCACCATCGCGAAGGTCGGCCTCCTGCGCGCGGAGATCGACCGCGCCCGCGCGGAGCAGGACCTGCGCCGCGCCCGCAACTCTTACGAGTCGGCGCGCATCGGCCTCGCGACCCTGCTCGACCGCCCGGTCGACTTCGAGGTGACCGCGCCCCCCGAGCCGCAGCTCCCCGACGACCTCACGGTGCTCGAGCAGGGGGCGCTGCGCGAGCGCGTGGACCTCCAGGCCGCGCGGCGGAACGTCGAGCTCCAGCGCGCGAGCCGCAACGCCTCCGTGGGCCGCTACCTGCCGAACGTGGCCGCGTTCGGGCGCTACCAGATCCAGAACGCCGCCGGCTTCACCGGGCAGAACGACCAGTGGGCGTTCGGGCTCGGCCTGTCCTGGACGCTCCTCGACGGCGGCCTGCGCGAGTCGCAGATCCGCGAGGGGAACGCGCGGATCGCGGAGGCGGAGGCGAGCGCCGCGAGCACCGAGGCCCGCGTCCGCGCCCAGGTGCGCCAGTCGACGCTCGACCTCGAGAGCGCCCGCGCGAACGCCGCGAAGGCGAAGGAGCAGCGCGACCTCGCCGCCGAGAACCAGCGCCTCGTGGACGTGTCGTACCGCGCCGGCGCCGCGACGGCCGTCGAGCAGGCGGACGCGACGGCGCAGCTCCGGAACTCGGAGATCGCCCTCACGACGGAGTCGCTCTCGGCCCAGCTCGCCGCGGTGAGGCTCCTGCAGGTGGCGGGGGAGTTCGACCCGCTCCGCCGTCCGCAGGCGCAGCCGGCGCCCGCCTCGACGCCGGCGCCCGCGCCGGCGCCCGGCTCCGTCGCGCCGCCCGCGCCGCAGCGCTGACGGCAACGGAGCGTGATCCGGCGCCTCGCAAACCGCGGGGCGCCGGCCCGCGCCTCAAGGTACCGCGGCGGCGCCGGGCGGGATCGCGACGACGCGGTTCCGCCCGGCTTGCTTCGCGAGGTACAGGGCGCGGTCCGCGGCCTCGAGCAGCTCCCGATCGCTGCGGCCGGCCACGTACTCCGCGAGGCCGATCGAGACGGTCACGCCGATCGACACGGTGAGGCCCAGGTCGTGGCCGTGCCACGCGCAGCGGCTCCGCTCGACCGCGCGGCGGATCCGCTCCCCCAGGGCGCGCGCGCCCTGGAGCCCCGTCTCCCGGGCGACGACCACGAACTCCTCGCCGCCGTAGCGCGCGAGCACGTCCTCCTTCCGGATCGCGCCGCGCAGCACGAAGGCGACCATCTTGAGCGCCTCGTCGCCGGCGAGGTGGCCGTGGCGGTCGTTCACCGCCTTGAAGAAGTCGACGTCGGCGAGGAGCAGCGAGAGCTCGCGCCCGTGGCGCTGTGCGGCGGCGAGCTCGGAGGCGAGCCGCTCCTCCAGGTGGCGCCGGTTGAAGAGGCCGGTGAGCGGATCCTGGAGCGCGCCCTCGGCGATCTTCATCTGCCAGCGGGCCTCGAGCTCGTCCGCCCACAGGAACTTGAGGGTGGTCGCGCCGCCGATCTGGACGCGGGCGCCGTCGTCGAGCTTCTCCTCGACGACGCGCCGCCCGTTCACCCAGGTGCCGTTCGCGCTGCCGAGATCGCGGAGCACCGCGCCCGCCCCCTCGATCCGGACGGCGGCGTGCAGGCGCGAGACGGCCTCGTCCACGATGCGCAGGTCCACGTCCTCGCGCCGGCCGATGGTCACCTCGCGGCCTGGAGCGAGCGGGAAGACGTCCCCGAACTGCGGCCCCGACAGCACGAGCAAGAAGCCGTGCCGCTCCGACGCCGCAGCGATGCTCGGCAGCGCCGTGTAGGTGCGCTCCTTCTCCTCGGGCCTCGCCGGCATGGTCCCACCCCCGCGCGGGATTCTACTCCGGGAGGACCCCGGACAGCGACCGGCGAGGAGTCCCGGGGCCGCACGACGAGGCGGAATGGCTGGAACCCGGGCGAGCCCTGCCGCGAGGCGGGGCGCGGTGTTACGCGGAGGGCCTGTGATCCGATTCGGGCCCGCGGGGTGGGAGTACGTGGACTGGGGCGGGATCGTCTACCCCAGGCCCGAGCCGCGCGGGTTCGACCGGCTCCGCTTCCTCGCCGGCTACTACGGGACGGTGGAGGTGAACGCGACCTTCTACCGGCCGTTCTCCGCGCAGGTGGCGGCGCGCTGGCTCGAGCGCGTCGCGGACGTCCCCACGTTCCGCTTCGGCGCGAAGGTCTGGCGCCGCTTCACGCACGAGCGCGGGGAGCCGTACGGGACGAAGGAGGTCGAGGAGGCGCGCGCGGCGCTCGACGCGCTGCACGCGGCCGGGAAGCTCGGGGCGGCGCTGCTCCAGTTCCCCTGGTCGTTCAAGCGGACGGACGGCAACGAGGAGTGGCTGCGCGGGCTCTTCCGCGCCTTCGCGGGGCTGCCGCTCGTCCTCGAGGTGCGCCACGACTCGTGGGACGTCCCGGAGGTCCACGCCGAGCTCGCCGAGGCGGCGGTCGGGATCGTGAACGTCGACCAGCCGCTCTTCCACCGCTCGATCCGGCCCGGCGCCGCCGTCACCTCGGCGGTCGCCTACGTGAGGGTCCACGGGAGGAACTGGAAGGACTGGTTCCGGAAGGACGCGGGCCGCGATGCCCGCTACGACTACCTCTACACCGCGCGCGAGCTCGAGCCCTGGGTCGAGCGCATCCGCGCGCTCGAGGCCGCCCCGGCGCAGCCCGACGTCTACGTCGTCACGAACAACCACTTCGAGGGGAAGGCGCCCGCGAACGCCACGATGCTCGAGGCCATGGTGAGGCGCCGGCGGGTGGAGGCGCCGCCGGGGCTCGTGGCGCGTTATCCCGAGGCGCTCCGCCCCTTCGTCTGAGGGAGGCCCCCCGCTCGCTCACGGCAGCTCGGCGACCACCGGCGCGTGATCGCTCGTGCCGAAGTCGGCGAGGACCGCGCAGCGCGTCGCCCGGCTCGCGAGCGCGGCGCTCACGAGCACGTAGTCGATCCGCCAGCCGATGTTGCGCTGGCGCAGGTTCCGCCAGGGCGCCCAGTAGGTGAACAGCCCCTCGTTCTTGGGATCCATCGCGCGGCCGAGGTCGACGAGGCCGTGCGACAGGATCTGCTCGATGAGGGCGCGCTCCTCCGGGCGCTGGCCGATGGCGCCCGCCTTCCGCTCCTTGGGGTGGACGTCCTGGTCGGTGCGGGCGACGTTCAGGTCGCCGGCGATGACGAGCGGGCGGCCGGCGGCGCACGCCGCCTCCACCCAGCGATCCAGCGCCTCCAGGAAGCGGAGCTTCGCAGCGAAGTCCTTGCCGCCGTTCGGGACGTACACGGACGCGACGGTGACGCCCGCCACCTCGGCGACGGCGATGCGGGTCTCGAGGTCGAAGTCGGGGTGCGTGAACGCGGGGCGCTCGGGCGCAAGCTCGCGCCGCACGTGGAGGCCGACCCCGGAGTACGCGGTCGCCCCGTGCCACAGGCACCAGTAGCCCTCGAGCTCGCAGAGCGAGGGGGGAACGCGCGCCGGCGGCGCCTTGATCTCCTGCAGGCAGACCACGTCCGGCCGCTCGCGCGCGATCCACTCCGCGACCTGCGCCTCCCGCGCGCGGATGCCGTTCACGTTCCAGGTGCCGATCTTCAAGCTCGCCCCTCCCTGGCCTCACCCGCGCACCTGGAGCCCGAGCGAGGGCCGCCATCAGGGCCCTTCATAAGAACGGGCCCATTCGCCGCACGCACGTCCTTGGCGGGCCGCGCGTTCCTGGCCGAAAGCGCGGCAGGCAACAAAAAAGGGCCGTGGCGCGGCGCGCTTGCGCCCGTCACGGCCCTCCCCCCCGGCGGATCCCTTGGTATCACACCACCGCTCCAGCAAATGGGGTGGTCGCCTGTGGTGTTTTGCCGGGAGTAGCCTCGGGGTCCTCGGTCAGCGCCGCCGCTCGCTCCGAGCAGCGGACCTGTGCCCGGCGGAGGGCGCCCACTCGCCCGGCGCCAGGCTGAAGTAGAGCCGCTGCCCGCGGCGCTCCTCCACGACGCCCACGCCCGCCGCAGAGAGCGCGTCGAGGTCGCGCTGCGCGGTGTTCTTGGACACGCCGCAGCGGCGCGCGAGGTCCGCGAGCGAGAGCGGCTCGGTCGAGGTGGCGAGGAGCTTCCAGAGCGAGAGCCGGCGGGCGAAGGTCGACATGGCGCGGAGCCGCGCGTCGCGCGGCGGAGCGAATGACCAGCGGTCTAATGTCGCACGCTGGGTGCAGCACCTCCCAACACGGACCCACCGCACCAGGGGACCGGCACGCGAGGGGCTCCACCGGGGTTCCGCTGCAGGTGAACCGGCGCGGCCTGGCGGTCTCGACTGCTCGACGGTCGCGAGGGACCGGGCGTTGAGATCCTCGACACCTCGCCGGCCACCATCAGCGCTTGCGGGTGGAGCGGTTCGTGAACTGGCGGACGGCCATGACGGCGACGCCGGCGAGGACCGCTCCGGCGACCGGGCTCGACAGGAGGCCGCTCGTGGCGGGCGTCGACTCGTTGGCGGCGAGGAGCTGGCGGATCATGCCGCGCCGCTCGCCGTGCATGCGCGAGAGGAGCGCCGCGAGCGCCTGCGGCTCCTCGAGCCCCTCGTCGTGGACGCCGGGATAGTTCACGTCCGCCCTGCGCGCGCTGCGCTGCAGCTCCGACACGAAGCGACGGCGCTCCTCCGGCGAGAGCCGCTCGACGCTCGCGAGCGCCGCCTCCTGGAACTCCGCCGGGCCGATCTCGTCGGCCACGCGGTCGTAGTTCGCGATCGTCTCCTCGTCCCTGAGCGCGTCCCAGGGAGCGCCCCGCTCCCAGCGGCGCGTGAAGTCCTCGAAGCTCTCCCGGCCGAGCCCCTCGAGCAGCGCGTCGAGCATCCCCATCGTCGTTCCCTCCGTTGGCCGCACCTCGACGTCAATGTCGCGAGGGAGGCGTCCATCTTCAACGCTTCGCGCGCGCGCCCCGGGGCCGGCCCGCGTCTCCCCGTCCTCCGCCACGTGGCCGGCTGGACACAGCGTGCGGAATGCCCTGGCGCACCGCGAATTCGTGCGGGGCACGGCCGTTGCTCACCGGAGCGGGGAATGGAGGGCCCAATGCGCCCGTCGTCCGCCTTGCACCCGAACCGCTCCCGCCTCGTCACCGTCCTCGCCGTGCTCGCGCTCGCCTGCTCGCGCCAGGCGCCGCGGGACGTCCCGTCCACCGCCCACCCGCCGCCGCCCCCGGCCGCGACTGCCGGGGAGCGCGCCCGGCTGCCGCGCGCGGACCTCGTCCGCCTCGCCGCGCTCGTCGCGGCGCTCCCCTCGACGGAGACCCTCGAGCCCTCGCCCGCCGCCGCGGGAGAGGAGGCGGCGGCGATGTTCACGCCGCGTCTCACCGGGCGCACCCCCGACGGGAAGGCGCTCCTCGAGTTCCCCCTCGTCCACACCCGCGTCGTCGCGCAGGTCACGGGGAACGTGGCGCGCGTCGAGGTGACCCAGTTCTACGCGAACCCCTCGTCCGACCGGCTCGAGGCGATCTACGCGTTCCCGCTCCCGGCCAACGCCGCGGTCACGGACATGCTGTTCCGCATCGGCGATCGGGTGGTGCTCTCGGAGGTCCGCCGCCGCGAGGAGGCGCGCCGGACGTACGAGGCGGCGAAGCGCGAGGGCCGCACCGCCGCGCTCACCGAGCAGGAGCGGCCGAACCTGTTCACCCAGTCGGTCGCGAACGTGCCGCCCGGAGAGACCGTCGCGGTCGTGCTGCGCTACGTCCACGAGGTCCCCTTCGACGACGGGCGCTACGCGTTCCACTTCCCGACCACCATCGGCCCGCGCTACGTGCCCGGCGAGCGGCTCGCCGCCGGCGCCGCGGGCCCGGGCTGGGCCCCCGACACCGATCGCGTCCCCGACGCGTCGCGCGTGACGCCCCCCGTCGTGCCGCCGGGCACGCGCTCCGGCCACGACGTCGACATCCTCGTCCGGCTGGTCCCCGGGGGCGCGTTCGACGACGTCGAGACGCGCAGCCATCGCGCCGTGACCGGGCTCGAGCCCGGCGGCGCGCGGATCGTCGCCCTCGCGGAGGACGACCGGATCCCGAACAAGGACTTCGTCCTCACCTGGCGGCCTGCGGGCGCCGCGCCGGCGGCGCACGCGGTCGTGCAGCGCGAGAAGGGCGAGGACTTCCTCATGCTGTTCGTGCAGCCGCCGGCGGAGATCGCGCCCGCGCTCGTGCGCCCGAAGGAGCTCGTGTTCCTCCTCGACAAGTCGGGCTCGATGATGGGCGCGCCCTTCGATCGGCTGCGCGCGCTCGTCCTGCGCGCGCTCGACGCGATGGGGCCGGACGACACCTTCCAGATCGTCGCCTTCGACGGCGCCGCGCAGGCCATGAGCGAGGCGCCGCTCCCCGCCACCCCCTCGGCGGTGGCGCGCGCGAAGGCGTGGCTCGCCGGGCTCCAGGGCGGCGGCGGCACCGAGATGCTCGAGGGGGTCCGCGCCGCGCTCACGCCGCCGGAGGACCCGCGGAGGCTGCGCATGGTGGTGTTCTGCACCGACGGCTTCATCGGCAACGAGACCGAGATCATCCAGGCGGTGGAGGCCCTCCGCGGCCGGGCGCGGGTGTTCGGGTTCGGCATCGGCACGTCGGTGAACCGCTACCTGGTGGAGGGCGTGGGCCGGGCCGGACGCGGCGCCTCGGAGGTGGTGTCGCTCGACGAGGCGCCGGACGCGGCGGTGGCGCGCCTCTTCAAGCGGATCGACCGGCCGGTGCTCACCGATCTCGAGGTCGGGTTCGAGGGCGCCGAGGTGACCGAGCTCCTGCCGGCGCGCCTGCCGGATCTCTTCGCCGGGCAGCCGCTCGTGGTCGCGGGGCGAGTCCGGCGCGGGGCGCCGACGCACCTCGTGCTGCGCGGCCGGCTCGGCGAGGCGCCGTGGGCCTCGCGCATCGAGGTCGCCGAGGCGCGGGTGGACGCGGGCGAGGGGACGGCTCAGCCGATCCTCGGGACGCTCTGGGCGCGCCGCCGCATCGAGGACCTCCTCACCGCGGAGCCCATGGCGCCACCCGCGTCCGCCATCGAGGAGACGGTCGCCCTCGCGCTGCGCTTCAAGCTCGTGACGCCCTACACCTCGTTCGTCGCGGTGGAGCGGGCGCTGCGCGTCGACCCGTCGCTGCCGCTCGCGCAGGCGCTCGTGCCGAACGAGCTCCCCGAGGGCGTCTCCCATGAGGGCATCTTCGGTCCCGCCTCCGAGGTGGACCTCGCCCCCGCGCGCGTGAAGCCCGGCGACCCGGAGCTGCGCGTCGCGGCGCCCGGAGCGCGCTCGGTGTCGGTCGCGCTCCCCTTCGAGGCCGCGCCGCGCGAGGCGATCCGCGATCCGCTCCGGGGCGACTTCGTGCTGCGCTTCCTCGTCCCGCCGGCCTGGCCGGACGGGAGCTACGACGCGCGGATCACGATCCGTCACGCGGACGGCCGGCGCGAGGAGCGGACCGCCCCCATCCGCGTGGACACGACGCCCGCCTCGATCGCGGTGCTCTCCGCGCCGGCGACCGCCGCGCCCGGCGAGGCGATCCGCCTCGCGCTCAAGCCGTCGCTGGCCGTCTCCCGGCTCCCGGCGCTCTCGAGGCGCCCCGGCGGCCTCGCGAACGCGGTGAAGGGCGCGATGGAGGTGAAGGAGGTGCTCGTGCGCGCGCCGTGGGGGGAGCTCGCGCGGGCGCGGATGGAGGGGCCGCTCGGGGCCTGGGTGGCCGAGCTCCACGTCCCGGCCGGCGCCGGGGCGGGCGCGGCGGACCTCGAGGTGGTGGCCTCCGACGCGGCGGGCAACGTGAGCCGCCGCAGGGTGGCGCTCACGCTCCTCCCGCTCCCCCCGCCGGGCGCGCCGGACGCAGCGGGTCCGATGCTGCTCGCGGGGGCCGGCGCCGGGCTCGCGCTCCTCGCCCTCGGCGCGGCCGGCCTCGCCGCGGCGCTCCTCGGCCTCGGGGCCGCTCGCCAGGGCCGCCGTCGCGCGGAGCTCCTCGCCCTCGCGCTCGGCACGGCGCTC
>NZ_JALCZB010000127.1:0-10595 GCF_022690745.1 Anaeromyxobacter sp. SG64
GCCTCGGGCGGCCCCGTGGAGGAGACGCGGGCCGCGGGCGGCACGCAGGTGCGCGCCGGGGAGGCGGCGGCCGCGCCCGCGTAGGCGCGGCTGCGCGTGCGCGCGAACGGCCGCGAGCGGACGCTCCCGGTGACCGCCGCCGGCGTGGTCGTCGGCAAGGACCCGACCTGCGACGCCCCGCTCGACGATCCCTACGTCTCCGCCCGCCATCTCCGGATCGAGGCGCGCGGCGGCGGCTGGCACGTCGTGGACCTCGGCTCGACGAACGGCACCTTCATCTCGGGGGCGCGCATCTCCCAGGCGCAGCTCCCGCTCGGCGTCCCCGTCTCGCTCGGCGACGCGGAGCTCGTGCTCGAGCGGCGCGACGCGCCGGAGCCGGCGCGCGCCGAGGCCTTCGAGGGGATGACCACGCGGGACGCGGCGATGCGGCAGGTCTTCGAGCTCGTGGAGCGCGTCGGCGCGTCCGACGCGGCGACGACGATCCTCGGCGAGACCGGGACCGGCAAGGAGCTCGTCGCGCGCGCCCTGCACGCCCGCTCGGCGCGCCGCGACGGGCCGTTCATCCCGGTGAACTGCTCGGCCATCGCGGAGACGCTCATCGAGTCCGAGCTCTTCGGCCACGAGAAGGGCGCCTTCTCCGGGGCGGAGCGGATGCGCAAGGGGGCCTTCGAGGAGGCGGACCGCGGCACGATCTTCCTCGACGAGATCGGGGAGCTCCCGCTCGACCTCCAGCCGAAGCTCCTGCGCGTGCTCGAGCTCGGGGAGGTGAAGCGGGTCGGGGCCTCCCGCCCGATCCAGGTGAACGTCCGGATCGTCGCCGCCACCCACCGCGATCTGCGGGCCCAGGTTCGGGCGGGGCGCTTCCGCGAGGACCTCTTCTACCGGCTCTGCGTCGTGCCCATCACGGTCCCGCCCCTCCGCCAGCGCAAGGGCGACGTCCGCGCGCTCGCGGAGGCGTTCCTCTCGCGCGCCGCGCCGCGCGGGCTCCCCGTCCGCTGGAGCCCCGAGGCGCTCGCCAAGCTCGAGGGGTACGACTGGCCGGGCAACGTCCGGCAGCTGAAGAACGTCGTCCAGCGCGCGCTCCTGTTCCGCGGCGAGGGCCAGAGCATCTCCGCGAGCGCCGTGACGTTCGAGGACACGCGCGCCGCGCCCGGCCTCACCGGCGACGACGACACCCTCTACCTGCCCGGCCTCACGCTCGAGGACATCGAGCGCGAGGCCATCCGGCTCTCCCTGCGGCGCAACGGGGGCAAGCGCGCGGCGGTCGTGAAGGAGCTCCGGATCGCGAAGAGCACCGTGATGAAGCGCATCGGCCAGTGGGGGCTCCACGACGAGGGGCGCGTCGCGGGCGACCCGGCCGAGGCGGAGGACGACGCGTAGGCGAACGCGGCGGGCGCTGGGCCCCGACTCGCGCCGCGATCCCGGGGCGGCTACTCCACGCCCGTGAGATCCGGGTCCGGCGGCCCGGGCGGCGGGCCGTGCCGCTCGAGCACCGCCCGCTGCTCCGCGAGGAGGGCGGCATCGTCGCCGACCGCGGGCGTGAGCGGCAAAAGCCGACCGTCGTACAGCCGGCCCGACGGCTTCACCTTCGTGCGCGCCTCCGCCTCGCCCGCGCGCCGCTCCTGCGTCGCGACGAGCTCGCGCAGCACGCGCCGGTCCTCCTCGCGGGTGGCCCGCTCGGCGCGGCGGCGCGCGAGGTCGATCGAGCGCCGGATCGAGGCGAGCTCCGCCTCGGCCTTGCGCGGCGCACCCGCGTCGCCCCAGGCGCCCCTCGTGTCCGGCCAGAGCGTGAGGATCCCGAGGCCCCGGCCCCGCTCGCCGGCGGCGGTCACGAGCGTCGCCGCGGCGGGCGCCGCGTCGAGGCGCCGGGCGTCGTGGGCGAGCACCGCCACGTCCACGCCGGGCACCTCCCGGACGAGGGCCCGCCCCTCGCCGTCGGGCATGTGCAGGAGCGCGACGACGACGGTCGCGCCGCTCTCGCGGAGCGCGGCCGCGGCGGACCGGACGGCGGCGACCGGCTCCGAGGCGACGAGGCCGCCCGGGTACGGCCCCGCGGCCCCCGCCGCGCGCCACCCCCCCCCCCCGCCGCCCCCCCCGACGACCCCCCGGCCCGGGAACGGGTGGGTCCCGTCGGGCAGGGCGAGGTTCAGGGACAGGAGCGGGACCCCCGCGGCGGCGGCCTCGCGCGCGAGCCATCCGGGGCCGAGGGCGAGCTCGCGCTCGCCCACCGCGAGCGCCGCGTAGCGCATGCGCCCCATCGCGGACAGCACGAGCCGCGCGCGCGCGGTCGCGGCGGCCTCCCTCGCCGCGTCGAGCGCGGGGGCGTGGAAGAGCGCGTCGCCGGCGTCCACGAGGAGCGCCGGCGCGTCGCGCCGGGCCGCGTCCACCGCGCTCGCTCGACGGGCAAGACCGCCCGTCGGCTTCACGCGTCAGCCACAGGGCCCGACCTCGCCGTGCCCGTCGCCGGTGAAGAGCACCTGCACCCGGCGGCCCTCCGGCGCGACACGATCGGAGTGGGCGCAGGCGGCGGCGAGCGCGAGGAGCGCGGCGGCGAGGGTTCGCACGGTGACGGGAGCTTAGCACCGCGCGTCCACGGGCGAACCCGCCGCCGGGGGGCCCGCCGGCGGGAGAGACACGAAGGGCGGCGGCGCGGGGCTCCCGCGCGCGCCGCCCCCGTCGAGACCGCTACTGGCGCTTGCGCGCCGGCGGCGCGGGCTTCCGCTTCGGAGCGGGCGGCGCCAGCGCCTTGAGCCGCTCCTTCGCCTCACCCGCCGCGTCGGCGCGCGGGTAACGCTCGAGGAGCTGCTCGAGGACGGCCTTCGCCTCCGCCTTCATCTCGAGCTTCAGCATGGCGTCCGCCGCGCCCAGCATCGCGTCGGGGGCCCGGGCGGACTTCGGGAAGTCCTCGGCGACCTTGCCGTAGGCGAGGAGCGCCTCGCGGAAGCGCTTCTGCTCGAAGAGCAGCTGCCCGGCGCGGTAGCCGGCGTCGGACGCGCGCGCGTCCGACGGCCACTTGCGCACGTACTCCTCGTACAGCTCGCGCGCCACGCCCTTGTTCCCGGCCTCGTCCTCCTTCGCGGCGAGCGCGAAGAACGCGGCCTTGTCCTCCGGGCGCTGGAGCGTGGCGAGGCGCTGCTTCGCCTCGAAGGCGTCGAGCGCGCCCGCGCCGCGCAGCGCGGCGAAGCGGCCCTCGGTCTCGGTGCGCAGCGCGTCGACGTTCCGCTCGATCTCGCCGAGCCGGTGCTGCTCGACCTCGACGTCGCCCTTGTACTTCGCGAAGTCGTCCTGGAGGTGCTGGAGCGTGACGCCGAGATCCGCGCCGCTGCGGCGGGCGGCGCGGTTCAGCTCGTCGATCTTCGTCTGCACCTCGGCGATCTTCTGATCGAGCTTCGCCACCCGCTCGCGGACGAGCTCACGCTGCTCGTCGAGGCGCCGCTGGTTCTCGACGTTCTGCGTCTCGAGCTGCTGGAGGCGAGCCTCCATCTGGCGCCCTCTCTCGATGGGCACCCAGCAGCCGGCGAGGAGCGCGAGCCCGAGCGGCGCCGCGCGGCGAAGCATCGTCACTGCTACCGCTCCACCTGGAACTCGACGCGGCGGTTCTGCGCCCAGCACGCCTCGGTCGACTCGGAGCAGAGCGCCTTCTCCTCGCCGAAGCTCACGGTGTCCATCTTGCCCTGGACGCCGAGATCCTCGAGGTACTTGCGCGCGGCCTCGGCGCGGCGGTTGCCGAGGGCGATGTTGTACTGCGTCGTGCCGCGCTCGTCGGCGTAGCCCTGCGCGACGACCTTCTTCGCCGGGGAGCCCTTCAGGCAGTCGGCGAGCTTCTGGAGCGTGCCCTGCGAGTCGGACGAGAGGTTCGACTGGTCGAAGCCGAAGCGGACCGTGAACGCGCCCGTGTCGGTGCACTCGCTCGAGGCCTGCGGGGCGCGCGCCGCGCACTTGCCGTCCTGGCACTGCTGATCGGGGCCGCAGTCACGGTCGGAGGCGCAGGTGCCGGCCTGGCGCGCGACGCACTGCTCGTTAACGCAGGACTGACCGGGGGCGCACTGGTCGTCGGTCGTGCACTGGGGCTTCGGCACGCAGCGGGAGTCACGGCAGGCGAACCCGTCCTTGCAGTCCGTGTCCGCGGCGCACTCCTGGCAGCGGCCCTCGACGCAGACCTTCCCGTAGCCCTCCTGCTTGGCGCAGTCCGCGCTGGACTTGCACTCACCGGGCTTCACCTTCGGCTTGCACGCGCCGAACGTGAGAGCGCCAGTGACGAAAAGTGCGAGAAGGAGAACGCGACGCATGTGACCTCCGGGGATCTTCCGTTCGATATCGATGAGGTGGGGGGGACCCGGGCCATACAACTCGATCCAGGACCGATGTCAAAGCTTTTCCACCGCGGCGCATTAACATCGCCGAATGCCTGCCACGATCCTCGTCGTGGACGACGAGAAGAACATCCAGCTCACGCTCTCCCGCGCCCTCTCGATGGAGGGATATGTGGTCGAAGCTGCGAGCGGCGGACGCGAGGCGCTCGAGAAGATCGCGGCGCTGCCGGTGGACGTCGTGGTCATGGACGTGCGCATGCCGGACCTCGACGGCCTCGCCGTGCTGCAGCGCGCGCGAGAGACGCGGCCCGACCTGCCCGTCGTGATCATGTCCGGGCACGGCTCCATCGACACGGTCCGCAGCGCCTTCAAGCTCGGCGCGTTCGACTACCTCGAGAAGCCGATCACGCAGCGGGACAAGCTCCTCGTCGCGGTGAAGAACGCGCTCGCCCTGCGCAGCCTGCGCGAGGAGAACGCGGAGCTGCGCCGCGCGGCGGGCCGGCTCGACATGATCGGCAGCGGGCCCGCGATGCAGCGGCTCTTCGAGCTCGTGCGCCGCGCCGCGCCGTCGGAGGGGCGCGTCCTCGTCACCGGGGAGAACGGCACCGGCAAGGAGCTCGTCGCCCGCGCCCTCCACGAGAGCTCGCGCCGGAAGGCGGGGCCGTTCGTGAAGCTCAACTGCGCCGCCGTCCCGGCGGAGCTCATCGAGAGCGAGCTCTTCGGCCACGAGCGGGGCGCGTTCACCGGAGCGATCGCGGCGCGCCGCGGCAAGTTCGAGCTCGCCGACGGCGGCACGCTCTTCCTCGACGAGGTCGGCGACATGCCGGCCGCGATGCAGGCGAAGGTGCTTCGCGTCCTGCAGGAGGGCGAGTTCGAGCGTGTCGGCGGCGCGCACACGTTGAAGGTGGACGTGCGCGTGGTCGCGGCGACGAACAAGGACCTCCCCGCCGAGGTCCAGGCGGGCCGGTTCCGCGAGGACCTGTACTACCGCCTCAACGTCGTCCCCATCCACGCGCCGCCGTTGCGCGAGCGGAAGGAGGACCTCCCCGCGCTCGCCGTCCACTTCCTCGCGGAGGCGTGCGAGCGGAACGGGCGCAAGCCCATGCGGCTCGAGCGCGACGCGCTCGCCGCCCTGCAGGCGCACGAGTGGCCCGGAAACGTCCGCGAGCTCAGGAACCTCGTCGAGCGGCTCGCGATCCTGAGCGACGGCCCGGCGATCGGCGCGGAGGACGTCACGGCGATGCTCCCCGGCGCCCGCCGTCCCCGCACCGAGCGGTTCCGCCCCGGGGCGTCGTTCCACGACCTCGTCGAGGAGGCCGAGCGCGAGATCATCCTCGGCGCGCTCGACGCGCACGCCGACAACGTCTCGGAGACCGCGCGCGATCTCGGGCTCGAGCGCAGCCACCTGTACAAGAAGATGCGCGCGCTCGGGGTGAAGCGCGGCGGCGAGGGTCCGTAGGGAGGAGACGACGCCCGCGCCGCGCCGGCCGCGCGCGGGCGTCCCGGGCGCGGTCCGGGGGCCCCGGCCCGGTGGGCCGGGCGTGTCCCCTCCCCCACACCGCGGCGTGTCCGGCCGTCCACGGTCCGAGGAATGGCGGCCCTGCCCCGCTGTTCCTCGCTGTCGGGACGCCGGCCGAGGCCGCTGGCACGGCGACTGCTCACGCGCGCCAGGGACATGCGAGACCGCGCTCGACCCGCTTTGCCCCACCCTCCCGCCGGCGCTATCGTTCGACCCCTCGACTTGGACACCCCCCCGCCCAGCGCCCGCCCGTACGCCCGCTCGCCGGGCGATCCAGCCCTCCCCGAGGAGTCCCCCCGCTTGCGTCGTCTCTCGCCCCGTGCCCTCCGCCTGCTCCGCCACGGTGGCCTCGCCGCCCTCGTCCTCGCGCTCCTCGGCGGGGTCCTCATGTTCGCCTGGACCCGCGAGCTCCCCGCCTTCGACACGCTCAAGGACTACGAGCCGCTCGTCTCGACGCGCGTGTTCGGCGTCGACGGCAAGGAGGTGTTCCAGTTCGCGCGCGAGCGGCGCACCGTGGTGCCGCTCGAGGAGATCCCGCCCGTCCTGCGCAAGGCGGTGCTCGCCGCGGAGGACGCGGGCTTCTACGAGCACGAGGGCGTGAACTACCTCGCGATCGCGCGCTGCGCCGTGAAGGGGCTGCTGCGCGGCGGCGTCGCCTGCGGCGGCTCGACCATCACCCAGCAGGTGGTGAAGACGTTCCTCCTGTCCTCCGACTGGAAGGTGAAGCGGAAGGTGAAGGAGCTCATCCTCGCGCCGCGGCTCGAGGAGAACCTCTCGAAGGACGAGATCCTCTACCTCTACCTGAACCAGATCTACCTCGGGCACCTGCGCTACGGCGTCGAGGAGGCGAGCCGGTTCTACTTCGGCAAGAGCGTGCGCCAGCTCGCGCTGGGCGAGGCGGCGACGCTCGCCGGGATCGTCCAGTCGCCCATGCGGCTCTCGCCGGTGAACCACCCGGAGCGCGCCAAGGAGCGGCAGCGCTACGTCCTGCGCCGGATGGCGGAGGAGGGGTTCATCACCGAGCAGCAGGCGGCCGCGGAGGCCGCCCGCCCCATCGTCACGCGGCCGCCGGAGCACGACGTACCGGGGGTGTGGTACGCGGACGCGGTCCGCCGGATCCTGGACGAGAAGTACGGGGCGGAGGTGGTCGAGACGCAGGGCCTGCAGGTCGACGTGGCGATGGACGCGGGCATGCAGCGCGCCGCGGAGAAGGCCCTCGAGGGCGCGCTCCGCGCCGTCGACAAGCGCCAGGGCTGGCGCGGCCCGATCGTCCACCTCGAGCCGAAGCAGGTCGAGGCGGCGATGCCCCTGTGGCGGGAGCGGCTCGCGGGGACGCGGGCCCGGCCGGACCAGGTGTTCGTGTGGGATCTCGCCTCGGTGAACCCCGAGGACATCGAGCCCGCCGAGGAGCAGGAGAAGGACGTGGCGCGGATGGCGCGCGCACGGCTCCTCGAGACGGGCGAGGTGTACGCCGGGCTCGTCACGGCCGCGAGCGACCGGAGCGCCACCGTCGACCTCGGCGGCGCGAAGGGGGAGATCGCGATCACCGACGCCCAGTGGGCGCGCAAGTGGAACCCGACCTCCGCCACCGCCGCGCCGCGCAAGATGTCGTCGGTGGTCCGCCCCGGCGACGTGGTCCCGGTGCGCGTGCTCCCCGCCAAGCTGCCGCCGCAGCGCGCGGCCGCCGAGGGCAAGGCGCTCAGCCTCGCCCTCGAGCAGACGCCGAAGGTGCAGGGCGCGCTCGTCGCGATCGACCCCGTGTCCCGCGGAGTCCGCGCCCTCGTCGGCGGCTACGACTTCCGCACCTCCCAGTTCAACCGCGCCACCCAGGCGCGGCGCCAGCCGGGCAGCGCGGTGAAGCCGTTCGTGTGGGGCGCGGCCATCGAGTCGCGCCGCTTCACGGCCGGCACGGTCGTCTACGACACGCCCGACCTCTACCGGGACCCGTGGACGGGCAAGGAGTGGAAGCCGCGCAACTTCGAGAAGGACGCCTTCGAGGGCCCGATGCTCCTCACCACCGCGCTGGCGCAGTCGAAGAACACGGTCTCGGTGAAGCTCGTCGACGCGCTCGGCGTGGACCCGGTGATCGGCTTCGCCCACCGCATGGGCGTCTCCTCGGAGCTGCCGCGAAACCTCACGCTCGCGCTCGGGACGGGCGAGGTGTTCCCCATCGAGCTCGTGAACGCCTACGCCTCGATCGCGGCGCGCGGGTTCTACTCCGAGCCGGTGCTGCTCGTGCGCGTGCGCGACCGGCACGGCAACGTCCTCGAGGACCACCCGGCCGCCGTCCCGCCGTGGAAGGCGGAGGCCACCGCCGAGGCCCCCGCCGCCCCGTTCGCCGACGGCACCGAGGGCGCCGACAACGTCCAGCCGCACGAGGCCGCGCCGCCGCCCGAGTTCACGATCCCCGAGCAGGGCACCCGCCCCGACGTCGCCTTCGTGGTGCAGAGCATGATGCGCGCGGTGGTCGAGGGCGGGACGGGCGCCGCGGCGCGCGCGCTCGGGCGGCCCGTCGCGGCGAAGACGGGGACGGCCCAGGAGCACCGCGACGCGTGGTTCGTGGGCTTCACGCCCGAGCTCGTGGCGGGCGTCTGGATCGGCTTCGACGACCACACGCCCCTCGGGCCGCGCGAGACCGGCGCGGGCGCGGCGCTCCCCGCGTGGCTCGCCTTCATGCAGGCGGCGGTCGGCGGGCAGCCCGCGGCGGACTTCGCCGCGGTCCCCGGCGTCGAGCTCGCGCGCGTCGATCCCGCGACCGGCCAGCTCGCGCCCGAGGAGGCCGACGCGCCGTCGCTCGCGTTCCTGGCCGGCACCGCCCCGGCGGAGGCGGCGCGGAGCGACGCGGGCGCCGCGCCCGCCAACTTCTTCATGGACGACCACTAGCGCCGTGCCGCTCGGGCTCCCGCGGGCGGCGGTGCCGCCGCGAGGGCCGAGCGCGCGGTGGGGCCTCGATCGATCGGGCGAGCGCGCGGTGAACCAGCGGCCGCGACGGCTCCCACGGCCGCGGGACGTCGGAGGAGGAGCGGCCCGGCAGTCGGTTCACTGATTGTGTTACACAAGGGGCCCTCCCCCGCGAGACGATTGTCCGTGGAGGCGCAGGAGGCGTATCCGTTGCGCGCATCACGGAGCACGCCTCCCCGGGCCCCGATCACCTCTGGCAAACGCGAGGACTGGACTCGCTCGCGTCTTCCTCGCGTCGACATCGGGTCACGGCATCATCCTGCGCCGAGCCACGCCGTGCGGCGCAGGGTCCGGGGAGGAGGAGGCGGCGACACCCCGGGGCGTCATCGCGTCCCTGGGTGAACCTCGAGGTGGATCATTGCGGGGGAGGGAGAGATGGCCCGTTCGTGGAAGATGACCGGGATGTTCGCAGCGGGGGCGCTCGCCGTCGGGGCGATTGCGCTCGCGCCTGCGAGCGCCTCGGCCTGGGAGTGCCAGGTCAAGCTCGAGAAGAAGGTGGCGCTGGACGCCGACTGCAACGGCCAGGCGGACGACGCGGGCGGGTTCGTGGACAGCCTCTCGCCGGACGTCGACGAGTGCGTGGTCTACCGCTTCTGCGTCACGAACAGCAGCGGGGGGCAGCCGCAGGATCTCTCCGGCGTCAAGGTATCGGACGAGAAGCTCGGCATCGTGGACCTCGACTTCGGGACCGTCGCCGTCGGCGACACCGAGTGCAAGTACTTCCCGGCGGTGGAGTCGAATGACTCCCTCGTGTGCAGGGACATCGAGGGCACGAACACGGCGGAGGTCACCTCGGCGGTCTGCGCGGTGGACAAGGACAACGCCTGTGCCCGGACCGGCTCCGTCTGCGAGGACTCCGCGAACGTCGAGTGCAACCGCGGAGAGGGCTGCCTCACCCGGACGCCAGGCTTCTGGGGGAACCACCCCGACGTGACGGCGAGGTTCCTGCCCGTCACGAGCTGCGGCCGCACGCTCGACGACACCCTCGCCGGCGCAGGGGGCTCGGTGACCGAGGACCTGTGCTCGCTCGGCCGCGACAAGGACGCGTACGACTCGAACCAGCAGGCGCAGCTCGTCCGGCAGTGCGCCGCAGCGGCGCTGAACCTCGTGGCGAGCGAGGACCTCGGCGGCAGCTGCGGAGAGTCCGCCACTGCGCTCTTCGAGCGGTGCTGCACCTCCTGTGACACGGTCGGGGCGGGCTGCATCGGCGATCTCGACGCGTTCAACAACTCGCAAGACACGCTCCGCAGCGAGTCCGGTGGCGAGATCTCGCTCTGCCTGGCACCGCCCTGCAACGCCGAGCCGGGGCAGTGCAAGCTCGCGCGCGACAACGGCGTCATCAACCCCGTGCCGTGACGCGCGGACGCACTGGGCCGTAGTAGCGTAGCTGGCGGAGCGGCACCGAGGCGCGTTCGCGCACCTCGGCGCCGCTCTCGCCGCTGGCGCGGCGCCCTCGTCTAGGGCCGCCCCGCCTGACCGCGCCTCGCGCGGCGGCGCGCTCGCCCACTTCTTCGTGGACGACCGCTCGTTTTCGTGGTCGTCACTGGGGGCGATGCGCCTCGCCACCGCCGTGGTCGCCCTCGCCCTCGCGCTCCCCGCCGCCGCGGCGCCCCCCGCGCTCGGTGCGGCGGCCGACGCGCTCGCGGCGGAGATCGGCCCACCCGCCGAGGGGCGGCGCGCGCTGGCCCTCGCGGTGGAGACCCGCGCCCCCTCCCTCGCGCGCCCGCTCGAGGCCGCGCTCGAGCGCGCGCTCGCCGGCGCCGGCTACACCGTGACTCCCGTCCGTGGCGCGGCCGACGCCG
>NZ_JALCZB010000128.1:0-10544 GCF_022690745.1 Anaeromyxobacter sp. SG64
CGCCGCCGCCCGGCGGCTCGGCGAGGCGCTCTTCGAGGCGGCGGACGGCAAGGTCCGCTACCTCGCCGCGTTCGAGCGGAGGATCGGCGGCGCGGGACCGCTCGCGGAAGAGGCGGCGCTCCGGGCCATCGCGCTCGCGCCGCCCTGCGGCGCGGAGGAGGTCTGGGCGAGGGCGGAGGCGTTCCTCTCGCGCGCGCCCGCGCCGGCTCCGGAGCGCGCCGCCACCGCCCGCGTGCTCGCCGCGCGCGCCGCGGAGGAGCTGCTCCGCGCGGCGCCGGCGGACCCGGCGCTCCGGGTACGCGCGGCGGACGCGTGGCGCGCCGTCGCCGTCGCCGTGGCCGGGGGGCCGGACTCCGCCCTCTCGAGCGCGCGCGCCGCCGCGATCGACGCGGGCGAGCTGCCGCCGGACGCCGGGCCCCTCTGCCGCTGAGGGAGCCTCCTCCATGGCGCGGGGCGCGGCGCGTGGCCGAAAACGAGGAGAGGGCCGGCCCCTGAGGACCGGCCCTCTCGATGAGGCGGTGCGGGCGAGCGGTTACGCCGGCTCGGCCTCGACCTTCACCTTGGCCTTGCCGACCACCTCGCTGTGGAGCTTCACGGGGACCTCGAAGTCGCCCGTGGTCTTGATCGGCTCGGAGAGATCGATCGAGCGGCGGTCGATCTGCAGGCCGCGCGCGGCGAGGGCCTCGGCGACGTCCATCGCCGTGACCGAGCCGTAGAGCTTGTCCTGCTCGCCGACCTTGCGCACGAGGGTGATGGGCGTCTCGGCGAGCCGCTTCGCGACGGCCTGCGCGCTCGCCTTCATCTTGGCGGCCTTGGCCGTCGCGATGGCCTTCTGGTGCTCGAGCTCGCGGACGTTCTTCGGGTTCGCGAGGACCGCGAGGCCGCGGGGGAGCAGGAAGTTGCGCCCGTAGCCGGGCTTCACTTCCACGAGCTCGCCGCCCTTGCCCAGGTTCTCGACGTCTTCACGGAGGATGAGCTTCATCGCCGGCCTCCCTTTACATCCCGCCCACGGTGTAGGGCAGGATCGCGAGCATGCGGCCGCGCTTCACGGCGGTGGCCACCTCGCGCTGGTGCTTCGCGCAGTTCCCGCTGATGCGGCGGGGGATGATCTTGCCGCGCTCGGTCAGGAAGTACTTCATCTGCGACTGGTCCTTGTAGTCGACCTTCAGCGTCTTGTCGGCGCAGAACCGGCAGACCTTGCGCCGGCCGAAGCCGCGCCGCCCACCGCCCTCGTCGCCGCCGCGATCGTCGCGATCGCCCCGGTCGCCGCGATCCCCGCGGTCGCCGCCGCCGCCGCCGCGCGAGCCGAAGCCCCCGCCGCCGCCGCCACCACCGCCGAACCCGCCGCCGCCGAAGCCGCCACCGCTCCGAGGACCGCCGAACCCACCGCTGCTCTTCGGACCACCCATGTCAGGACGTGCCATGGCCTATTCCTCCGCCTCGGGCGCCTCGGCCTCGAACGGCTCCTCGCCGGGCACGAACTCACCGCGCTCCTCGCGCGGCTTCTGCTCGTCCTCGACGGCCTGGATCTTCACGTCGGCCTCGACCTGGCGGGCGTCGAAGTCCACGCCGTCGGCGACCTTCACCGACTGGAACTTCTGCACCACGTCGATCATCTTCAGGTTGCGCTCGAGCTCCGCCACCAGGCCAGGCTGGCCGATGTACAGGACGTGCATGTAGAGCGCCTTCGGGTTCTTGCCGACCGGGAACGCGGTCTTCCGCTTGCCCTGGTTGGTGAACCGGATGACCTTGCCGCTCTCGCGCGTCACGACGCCGCGCAGGCGCTCCTTGATCTCCTCCACCTGATCGTCCGGCGTCTCCGCCTTGAGCAGGTAGATGGTCTCGTACTCGCGTACGAGCTTCCTCGTCTCCGCCATGTCGCTCCCCTCGGGTCTGAAAGCGGCGGTTCGCCCGCCGCGAGGAGTCGTCTCCGTCTCCGCCGCCCGGCCCCATGCCGGTCGGCGGGTGCTGCAGGAGAGTGCTGCTATCCCGCCGCGCTCGCGCGGCGGTTCACCTGGTTCATCGCCTTCGCCGCGCCCAGCTCGACGACGAGCCGGGTGGCGTCGGTGGCGCGCACGAGGCAGTCCTCGAGCTCCGCCTCGTCGCCCTTCGAGAACCGGCCGAGCACGTAGTCGGCCGGGTCCATCCGCGGCGGCGGCCGGCCCACGCCGACGCGAACGCGCGCGTAGTCGGGGCCGCCCACGTGGGCGTTCACGCTCTTCAGGCCGTTGTGCCCGCCGTGCCCGCCCCCGACCTTGAGCTGGATCCGGAAGGGGTCGAGCTCGAGGTCGTCATGCACGACGACGAGGTCCTCGCGCCCGAGCTTCCAGAAGTGGAGCGCGGGCCCGACGGCCTCGCCGGAGTGGTTCATGTAGGTCTGGGGCTTCATGATCCAGACCCGCTCGCCGCCCGCCCGCCCCTCCGCCAGCTCGGAGGCGAACTTGCGGAGGGTGAACTCGGCCCCGAGGGCGAGCGCGAGCCGGTCGGCAACGAGGAAGCCGACGTTGTGGCGCGTGCGCGCGTAGTCGGGGCCGGGGTTCCCAAGGCCGACGACGAGCTTCAAGGGCGTGCCTACTTCTTCGCGCCCTTGGCCTCGGGCTTCTTGCCCTCGGCCGCAGGAGCGGCGGCGCCCGCAGCCGCGGGGGCCGCGCCCGCCGGGGCGGCAGCGCCCTCGGCCGGAGCCGCGCCCGGAACGGCGGCCGCCACCGGGGCGACGACCTCCTCCTTCTCCGGCACGGCGACGAACGCGATCACGTAGTCGGTCGTGAACTTGAACTTGCACCCCTCGGGCGGGGTCAGCTCCGAGACGTGGATCGAGGCGCCGATCTTGAGGTTCGTGACGTCGACCTCGATCCGCACCGGGATCTTCGCCGGGAGCGCCTCGAGCACGATCTCGTGCGTCGCGAGCGAGAGGATGCCGCCCTCCGCCTGGCCGGCCGCGCGGCCGGTCGTGACGACCGGCACGTCGACCTTCACCGGCTCCTCGAGGCTCACCTCGAGGAAGTCGGCGTGCTCGAGCTTCCGCGAGACGGGATCGACCGCCCAGTCCTTGAAGAGGACGTGCTTGTCGCTGCCGTCCAGCTTCAGGGTGAGGAGGGTGTTGAACTTGTGAGGGGTCTCGATCGCCTTGAGGAGCGCGCTGGGATCCACCGCGAGGTGGGTCGGCTCCTGCTTGCGGCCATAGACGACCGCGGGGATGAGGCCCTGCTGACGCAGCCTGCGGGCGGGACCCTTGCCCTTGCCCTCGCGGCGCTGCGCGTTGACGATGATGTCGGCCATTCTCGTCCTCCCAATGGACTCGGGCCGCTCCGATCGAGGAGCGGAGCGCGAGGGGCCGCCGGATGAGCGTGCCGGCCCTGGGTGGTGTGAGGGCCCCCGACCTTCCGGGAGCCACGGGAGCGCGGGTGATTACCGGAAACCCCGCGGCGAGTCAAGAGGTTCGGGGCGGTTTACCGTCGGGGGCCCCGCCGAGCGGTCACGACCGACCTCTCGCCGTGGGAGGGACGAAGCCCCTCCGGCGGGGAACCAGCGCGCACCCGCCAAGCGGGCGCGCTCGGCGACCTTCTACGAGCGCAGGCGCAGCCGGATGAGGCTGCGCCGGAGCGAGCCGGGGGTCCGGGGGACGCGTCGTGGGTGTCCCCCGGCAAGAAGCCAGGGCCCCGACGACGGCGGTCAGCCGTCGGCGGGGCGGGGGCGCAGCCCCCGCTTAGACGAACAAACTCGACAGCGAGTCGGCCGAGTGGATCCGGCGCATGGCCTCGGCGAGGAGCCCCGCGACCGAGAGCGCGCGGATCTTCCGGCACGCCTCCGCCTCCGGGCGCAGGGGGATCGTGTCGGTCACCACGACCTCCTCGATCGGGCTCTTCACGATCCGCTCGACGGCCGGGCCGGAGAGCACCGCGTGCGTCGCGTACGCGTAGACCTTGAGCGCGCCCTTGTCCATGAGCGCGTTCGCCGCCTGGGTGAGCGTGCCGGCGGTGTCGATCATGTCGTCGAGGAGCACGGCGATCTTCCCCTGCACCTCGCCGATGACGTTCATGATCTCGGCGACGTTCGGCTTCGTGCGCCGCTTGTCGATGATGCCGAGGGTGGACCCGAGCCGCTTCGCGTAGGCGCGGGCGCGCTCCACGCCGCCGGCGTCCGGCGAGACGACCACCACGTTCTGGGTGTCGCCGTCGAAGCGCTTGCGCATGTGCTCGACGAGCACGGGCGCGGCGTAGAGGTGGTCGAACGGCACGTTGAAGAAGCCCTGGATCTGGCCGGCGTGCATGTCCATCGAGACGACGCGCGTCGCGCCCGCCGCCACGAGGAGGTCCGCGACGAGCTTCGCGGTGATGGGCGAGCGCGAGGCGACCTTCCGGTCCTGCCGCGCGTAGCCGTAGTAGGGCATGACGGCGGTGATGGAGCCCGCGGATGCGCGCTTCAGCGCGTCCATCATGATGAGGAGCTCCATCGCGTTCGTGTTCGCGTCCGGGGAGGTGGACTGGACGACGAACGTGTCGAGCCCGCGGACGTTCTCGCCGATCTCGACCTGGATCTCGCCGTCGGAGAAGCGCCCGACCGTCGCGTGGCCGAGGGGCCGGCCGAGCTCCTTGCAGATCGCCTCGGCGAGCTTCCGGTTCGAGTTGCCCGAGAAGACCCGGTAGTCGGGCCGATTTCCAAGGAATTGCATCGCGCGCTCCGGCGTGATCCCGCGAAGAACAGACGACGGCCCCGGGGAGGGGAGGCCGTCGGCGGCGCCACATATACCGGAACCGTCGGACGGACCCAACGGGCAAGCGCGCCGGAGCGGAAAAGCGAGACCGGCGCCGCGTCAGGCGTCGTGCGGATCGGTGCCGGTCGGGCGGGGAGCCGCCCCCTTGTGCACCTCGCGCTCGTACTGGGCGAGGATCGTCCGCTCCATCCGCTCCCGCGTCTCGGTGTTGAGCGGGTGGGCGATGTCCTTGAACGTGCCGTCCTTGCGGCGCTTCGCCGGCATCGCGATGAAGAGGCCGGTGTTGCCGTTGATCACCTTGAGGTCGCGGATGACGAAGCAGTCGTCGAGGGTGATCGTGACGTACGCCTTCAGCTTCTCTTCGTTCACGGGGAAGACGCGGACCTCGGTGATCTCCATGGCGTAACCCCCGGATGCCGTCGCACCGTCCTCGCGGCGAGGACCCTCACGTCCTGCTCGACGATCTCCTCCGCGATCGTCCGCGCCGCTCGCGCCGCCGCGTTCTTGCTGGGAAAAAGCCCGAACACGGTGGGCCCGCTTCCGGACATTATAGCGGCCGTCGCGCCGCGACCCACAAGCAGCCCCAAGAGCGTCTTCAGGGGCGGCCGCTCCGCGAGACAGGGCGGCTCGAGATCGTTCCCCGCGCGGGACGGATCGAAGCGATCGAAGCGTGGCGCGAGCCGGGGGCTGCGGCCGTGCCGCGCTGCGTCGAGCCAGCGGTAGGCGTCGCCGGCGCGGATGGCGAGCTCGGGAGCGGTCGGGTAGACGAGCACGAGGTGCTGAGGCGCCACGTCGGCCGGCGTGAGCCGCTCGCCGCGGCCCTCGGCCCACGCCGGGCCGGGGCCGAGGAAGAACGGCACGTCGGAGCCGACCTCCGCCGCGATCGCCGCGAGCGCCCCGGCGTCGCGGATCCGGAACGCGCGCGCGAGGCAGCGGAGCACCGCGGCCGCGTCGGACGAGCCGCCGCCGAGGCCGGCGGTGACCGGGACTCGCTTCGCGATGCGGATGGCCACGGCGCGCTCGATCCCGAAGCGCGCGCGGAAGCGCTCCGCAGCGCGGGCGGCGAGGTTCGAGGCGCCGTCGAGCTCGGGGCGGCCCGGCACGCGGCAGGTGACCGGCCCCGCGCGTTCGCCCACCGTGACGTCCACGCGGTCGCCGAGGTCGAGCGGGACCATGAGCGAGCGGATGCCGTGGAAGCCGTCCTTCCGCGGCGGGCCGACGCGCAGGACGAGGTTCACCTTCGCAGGGGCGATCGTCTGGAGGCGCACGCGTCGCTCCTACCACAGGCGCTCGCGCCCTGCGGCCCCGCCCGCGCGTCGCCCTGCGAAGGGCATGGCGCCACCCCGGTCAGAGCGTGAGGCCGTAGAGCGCGCCGTACTTCGTCTTCACGTAGCGCTCGAAGTCCGCGTCGGTGAGCCCCACCCCGGCCGCGTCGCGCACGATGTCCTCGGCGTCCTTGCGGCGGCCGACGCGGTAGACCTTCTCGGCGAGCCAGCGCCGCAGCGGGGCGAGATCGCCCGCGGCGATGGCGTCGTCGAGCCCGGGGAGCGCGCGCCCGGCGGCGGCGAAGAGCGTCGCGGCGTAGAGGTTGCCGAGCGTGTAGGTCGGGAAGTAGCCGAGGTCTCCCCACGCCCAGTGAATGTCCTGCAGCACCCCCTCTGCGTCGTCGCGCGGCCGGACGCCGAGGAGCGCCTCGGAGCGCGTCGCCCACGCCTCGGGGAGGTCCGACACCGCGAGCGTGCCGCGCATCATCCCGAGCTCGAGCTCGAAGCGCAGCGCGACGTGGAGGTTGTAGGTGACCTCGTCCGCCTCGACGCGCACGAGCGAGCGCTCGACGCGGTTCACCGCCCGGTGGAAGTCGGCGGGCGCGACCCCGGCGAGCTGCGGGAAGCGCGCCGCGAGCCGCGGCAGGAACGCACGCCAGAACGGGAGCGAGCGGCCGACCAGGTTCTCCCACAGGCGCGACTGCGACTCGTGGATCCCCATCGACGGCGCGGCGCAGAGCAGGGAGCGGCGGTGCTCGCCGGGGAGGTGCTGCTCGTAGAGCCCGTGGCCGGCCTCGTGGAGCGTGGAGAAGATCGCGGAGAGCGGCTGCGCCTCGTAGACGCGCGTCGTGACGCGCACGTCGCCCGGGTCGAGGCCGAGGGTGAAGGGGTGGAGCGAGCGATCCTGCCGGCCGGCCGCGGGGTCGAAGCCGAGCGCCGCGAGGAGCTCGAGGGTGAAGCCCCACTGGGCCTCGCCGTCGAAGCGGCCGGAGAGGAACCCGTCCTCGGGCGCAGGGGCCGCGTCGATCGCCGCGACGAGCGGCGAGAGCCACCCGACGAGCCGGCGGAGGATGGGCTCGAGGCGGGCGACGCGCATGCCGGGCTCGTAGCCCTCGAGGAGCGCGTCGTAAGGTTCGATCTTGCCGGGGTCCGGCTGCGCCTCCGGCCTCCGCGCCAGCATGGGCATGAGCGCGTCGGCCTGCTCGCGCCGGAGCTCGACGAGCCGGGCGAGCTTCGGGGCGAAGAGGGCGAAGGCGCGCGCGTTGCGGGCCGCCTTCCAGGCGTCGACGCCTTCCGCCTGGGCCTGCGCGAGCGCGCGGACGAGGTCCTGCGGCACGCGCGCGGCGCGCTCGTGATCGAAGCGGAGCGCGCGGAGGGCGGCGGCGCGGTCGGGATCCCCGGAGGCCTCGCGCTCGGCGAGGTCGAGCGCCTCGGCGACGCGGGGCTGGGTGAGCCGCTCGTGGAGGGCGGCCTGGACCGCGGCGAGCTGGTCGCCGCGGGCGACCGCGCCCTTCGCCGGCATGAACGTCTCCTGGTCCCACTGAAGGAGGGAGACGGCGCCCCCGAGCGCCCGCACGTCGCACATGACGGCCGCGAGCGTCTCCCACGCGGCGCTCCTCGGGGCGGGGGCGGTCTCGGGCATGGCCGCTCATTTAGGCAGAGGAATCCGGGGGGACAAGCATTATGCTCCCCGCCCGTGCGAGACCGCAGCTACGACACCGTCCCGTTCCGGCTCTCCGAGATCGAGCACCGCTACGGCGAGAACGTGCACATCGTCGCGAACCCGTTCCTCCTCGGACACCTCGCGACGCTCTGCGCGAAGGAGACGCGCCAGCCCGACATCAGCCGGCTCGTGCGCATCCTCTACGAGGACCTCATCCGCACCGTCCTCAACGTCGAGTTCCCGCGCCGGCGCGTCTCGGTCCCGACGCGCATGATCGACACCTCCCCCCAGGGGATCTTCGAGGGCGAGGTCATCGACCGGGCGGTCCGCGCCGTGACGGTGAACATCGCCCGGGCGGGCGCGCTCCCGTCGCAGGTCGCCTACGACCTCCTGAACGAGACGCTGGAGCCCTCGCTCGTGCGGCAGGACCACATCATCATGAGCCGCATGCTCGGGGTGAACGAGGAGGTCGTCGGCGCCGGCATCGGGGGCATGAAGATCGGCGGGGACATCGACGAGGCGTTCCTGCTCTTCCCCGACCCGATGGGCGCGACGGGCAGCTCGCTCTCGACCGCCATCCAGACCTACAAGACGAAGGTCCCCGGCAGGCCCCGGCGGATCGTGAACATCCACCTCATCGTCACCCCGGAGTACCTCCGCACGATGACGCGGGCGCACCCCGACGTCGTCGTCTACGCGATCCGGGTGGACCGCGGCCTCTCGGCGCCGGACGTCCTCGCGACGATCCCGGGCACGCGCTGGGACGAGGAGCGCGGCCTCGACGACCACCAGTACATCGTCCCCGGCGGCGGCGGCTTCGGGGAGATCCTGAACAACGCCTATGTCTAGCGGCGCGGGCAAGGTCGACGTCCTCATCTCGCAGGCGGACCTGCAGGCGCGGGTCGCGGCGCTCGGCGCCGAGATCACGCGCGATCACGCGGGACGCTCGCTCGTGGTGGTCGGGGTGCTGAAGGGGAGCTTCATCTTCCTCGCCGACCTGGTGCGGGCGATCGACCTGCCGATCTCCATCGACTTCATCGGCATCTCCTCGTACCAGGGCACCCGCTCGACCGGGGTCGTGCAGATCACGAGCGATCTCACCCGGCCGATCGAGGGCAAGGACGTGCTCCTCGTCGAGGACATCGTCGATACCGGGCTCTCGATGCGGTACCTCCTCGACAACCTCGCGACGCGCAAGCCCGCGAGCGTGCAGGTGTGCGCGCTCCTCGAGAAGCCGTCGCGCGCGGTCGTGAAGGTGCCCATCCAGTACCGCGGCTTCGAGATCGGCGACGAGTTCGTGGTGGGCTACGGGCTGGACTGGGACGGCAAGATGCGGAACCTGCCGTTCGTGGGCGTGCCGCGGGTGTGAAGGGGTAGTCGTCATTCGTGACCGGCCGCGGGCGAGAGGCCCGCCGGCACGAGGCTCTAGCGACGGCGCGGTTCGCGGCGCGGAAGGCGATCGCGAGCGCGCGAACCGTCGCGCAGCGCGGGAGGACACTCGTGGCGGACGACACGACGAGGACGCCGCGGCGCGGCGGCGGGGCGAGGGCGGCGGTCGCGTGGGTCGCGATCGTGGGGCTCCTCGCGCTCGTCCTGTGGCTCGTCTCGGAGCGGAACGCGCGCACCTGGTACCTCGTTCCGGACGAGGGGCGCCTCGTGGTGATGCGCGGCATCCTCGCGCCCTTGGGCCGGCAGACCTTCAAGACCGCCGATCCGTCGCAGGCGCAGGCGTACGAGCCCATCGTGGCGCCCCCCGGCAAGCCGCTCCCGGCGGAGCGCGCGTTCGAGGAGCGGAGCCTGCTCGACCAGGGGATCTACGATCTCCTCTCCGGCTGGGCGCGCGAGGAGATCGCGAGCGGCGACGCGGCGCGGCTCGAGCGCGGGCTCGGCTACCTCTCCCGCGCCGAGCGGCTCGCCGGCCTCTCGCCCACGCAGCGCGAGGACCTCTCCGCGCTCCGCGCCGAGTCCGGGTTCTACGAGGCGCAGCGGCTCCTCGATCGCGCCGTCGGCGAGCTGCGCGACGCGACGGAGAAGCTGCGGCACACGGGCGCCTCGCGCTCCGCCCGCGCGAACGACGCGCGCGCGCTCCTTCACGACGTCGAGCCCGCGCTCGACGCCGCCTCGATCGCGCTCCGGAATGCGGCCAGCGCGCAGCGGTCCCAGCAGAGCGGGCAGGGCGCGCAGCCGGCGGCGCAGCCCGGGGCGCCGGCCCAGGCGGCCCCGACCGCGCCCGAGTCGGCCCCGGCACCGCCATCGGGGGAGTCGGGCGGCGAGAAGCGCTAGGTCCGCGCCGTGGCGGGGCCGCCGCCCCGAGGTGCGCACACCTCCGCTCCTCTCCGACCCCCGCGCTCCCCGCGGGCCGCCCGCCTAAGCGCCGCGGGCCCCGCCGCCGGACGCCCGGGGCCGGGGTGGTAACATCGCCGCGCCATGGCCCCCTTTCACGCGCGCAACGGCGCGGGCGATCTGCTCGCGCGCTACAGCTTCATCGAGCCGCTCCTCGCCGGCCGCCGCGTGCTGGAGATCGGCGCGGCGGCGGCCTCCGACGGCGCGACCGCGCTGTTCCTCGCCGAGCGCGGGGCGGCGGCGGTCCTCTCCATCGCGCCGAGCGAGCCGGAGCTCGCCGCCGCGCGCGAGGCCGGGCACCACCCGTTCGTGCAGTTCCGCGCCGCCGAGCCCGAGGCGCTGCGGGCCGGCACCTTCGACCTCGTGCTCGTCGCCGACGGGAGCGCGCTCGCGCGCGAGCCGGCCCGCGTCGCGACGCTCCGGCGCCTCCTCGCGCCCGGCGGCCGCCTCGTGACCGCGATCGCGGCCGGGGGCACCGCGCTCGCCGATCTCGGCGGCGAGCCGGCCGCGCCCGAGGCGCCGCCCTACGAGGCCTTCGTCGCGACGCTCGCGGACGAGT
>NZ_JALCZB010000129.1:0-10477 GCF_022690745.1 Anaeromyxobacter sp. SG64
CGTCCGCCTGGGCCCGCGCCTCGCCCTCGTCCGCCGGCGCCGGGCAGCGCACCGCCGCGAGGTCCGGGCGGAAGCCCCGGCGCGCGAGCGCCTGCAGCCCGGCGATCGCCCGCGGCGCGCCGCCGGACGCGTCCTCGAGCGGCAGGACCCAGTCGACGCCGAGCCCGCGCTCGACGGCGGGGGCGGCCACCTCGGCGAGGACGCGGCCGCGCTCGGGCGCGGAGACAGCCTTGCCGTCGATCGACACGTGCGTGAGCCCCGCGTCCACGAGCGCCCAGGTCTCGGAGACGGCGCGCTCCACGTCGAGCGCACCCTCCCCCGCGACCCTCACCTCGCCCGCGAGCAGGAGCGGCAGCCCGCCGGCGACCTCGTCCGCGGCGGCGGTGACCTCGGCGAACCAGCGCTCGGGGCGGCCGCCGCGCGGCAGCGCGAGCCCGAGGGCGCTCCCGAGCGCCTTCGCCGCGACGAGGGCGCCGCGCGCGACCGCCGCCGAGGGCGCGCGGACGAGCGGCAGGACGAGGCCCAGCTCCGCCGCGGGCGCGAGCAGATCGCGGAAGGAGAGCGGGCACGCTGCGCTGCGCGGGGGCAGGCGCTGGACGGTGCGCGCGGGCCGGAACGCGGACAGGCGCGAGATCACCCGCACGGTATAGCACGCGTCCGGCCGGGCCCGCGGGCACGCCCTCGGAGGGAGCGCCGTCAGTGCGTGTGCACGTCGTGGAGGTGCTCGTACTCGACCGACTCGATCTGGAGGGTCGTGTGATCGATCCCGAACGAGCGGCGGAGCCCGCGCTTCACCTCGTTCAGGATGTCGTCGTTGCGGCCCATCGACTCGGCGCGGACGACGAGGTGCGCGGAGAGCGCGTAGAGGCCCGAGGAGATCGTCCAGATGTGGAGGTCGTGGACGGCGGACACCCCCGCCGCCGACTCCATCTGGCGCGTGACGGCGGAGACGTCGAGGTGCCGCGGCACGCCCTCCATCAGGATGTCGGTGATCTCGAGGATGAGCCGGAGCGCGCCCCACACGATGAGCGCGGAGATCGCGAGGGACAGCACCGGGTCGAGCCAGCGCAGCTCCGGGTGGAGCGCCATCGCGCCCGCGCCGAGGAGGATGGCCACGGAGGAGACGGTGTCCGAGAGCACGTGCAGGAACGCGGCGCGCGCGTTGAGCGTGTGCTCCCCGTGGAGGAACCACAGGATGGCGAGGTTCGCGGCGAGGCCGATCGAGGCGATGATCGCCATGAGGCGGAGGTCGATCGGGCCGTGCGGCTCCTGCAGGCGCTGGACCGCCTCCCAGACGATCCAGGCGGAGAGGAGGACCAGCGCGCCGACGTTGATCTGCGCCGCGAGCACCTCCGCGCGGCGGTAGCCGAAGGTGCGCTTGTCGTCCGCGCGGCGGGTGGCGAGGAACGCCGCGACGAGCGCGAGCCCGAGCGCGCCGGCGTCGGTGAGCATGTGGGCGGCGTCGGAGAGGAGCGCCAGGGAGCCCGAGAGCCACCCGCCGATCGCCTCGGCGACCATCACGCCGCCGGTGATCGCCATCGACGCGCCGAGGCGGCGCACGCTCGCGCCGGCGTGGTGACCTCCCATGCCGTGCGCGTGCGGCCCGTGATCGTGCTCGTGCGCCGGATGGCCGGGCGCGTGCCCGCCCTCGTGCCCGGCGCGCGGCTCGTCGTTCGGCCCCGGGTGCCGGTGCTCGTGCGCTCCGTGGCCGTGGGAGTGGCCGTGCGACATTCCGCTTGAACCTCCGCGTCCCTCAGTCTACGCCATGGAGCCACGGACGGGCACCCGGGGCGCGAGGCTCTCGCGCGGCGCGGCGCCGGTCCGGCGGAGGTCCATGGAGAAGACCGAGCATCTCGCGACGGGCCAGGACGGCACCCGTCTGCACTGGACGAGCACGGGCGCGGGCGGACCTCCGGTGGTCCTCACGGACGGGATCGGCTGCGCCGGCTACGTCTGGCGGGCGCTCGAGCCCGCGCTCGCCCGCGAGCGGCGCGTGCTCCACTGGAACTACCGGGCGCACGGGCGCAGCGCCGCCCCCGAGGATCCCGAGCGCATGACGATGGACGACTGCGTGTCGGACCTCGTCGCGGTGCTCGACGCGGCGGGCGAGGAGCGCGCCGTGCTCGCCGGCCACTCCATGGGCGTGCAGGTCGCCCTCGAGCTCCAGCGCCGCCACCCGGAGCGGGTCGCGGCGCTCGTCCTCCTGTGCGGCGCCCCGGGGAACCTGCTCGACACCTTCCACGACTCGGCGGTGCTCCGCTACGCGTTCCCCTACGCGAAGCAGCTCGTCCTGCGGTACCCGGACGTCGCGCGGCTCGCCTTCCGGACGATCGTCCCGACCGACCTCGCCCTCGGCTACGCGATGACCTTCGAGGTGGACGGCACCCGCGTGCGCCGCGCCGACCTCGTCCGCTACCTCGACGAGCTCGCCGAGGTCGATCCCACCCTGTTCGTCCGGCTGCTCTCCTCCGCCGCCGAGCACGACGCGAGCTCGCACCTGCCGAACGTCGCCGCCCCGACCCTCGTCGTGGCGGGCGAGCGCGACTCGTTCACGCCCATGCGCCTGTCGGAGGCGATCCACCGCGCCGTGCCGGGCAGCGAGCTCGTCGTCGTGCCGGGCGGCACGCACGTCGCGCCGCTCGAGGAGCCCGAGCTCGTCGCGGAGCGGACGCTCGCGTTCCTCGGCGAGCGGGCCCCCGTCCGCCGTGCCGGGCGCGGCGGCGCAGCGACCGGCGCCCCGAAGAAGCCCCGCCGCCGGACCGGTGCGGAGCCGTCGCCCAGGCGCCGCACCCCGCGCGCGCAGAAGCCGCGCGCCCGCTAGATGCGACCCTTGCGCCGCGCGCTCCTCGCCGTCGCGCTGCTCGGGGCGCTCGCCGCGGCGCCCCGGCCCGCCGCCGCGCAGCCGTACGATCCGGCCTATCGCTGGCGCACGATCGACACGGCGCACTTCCGGATCCACTTCCACCAGGGCGAGGAGCCGCTCGCCCAGGACGTCGCGGTCGTCGCGGAGCGCGCGCACGCCGCGCTCACCCCCGTGCTTGGGTACGCGCCGCGCCGCACCGAGATCGTCCTCTCCGACGACGTGGACGACGCGAACGGCTCGGCGACGCCGCTCCCCTACGACACGATCCGCCTCTACGCGGTGCCGCCGCCGTCGCTCTCGGAGCTGAACGACTACCGCGACTGGCTCGAGAGCCTGGTCTTCCACGAGTACGTCCACATCCTCCACCTCGACCACGTCGGCGGCATCCCGGGGGCCGCGAACCGGATCTTCGGCAAGCTGTTCGCGCCGAACGGGCTCGTCCCGGCGTGGATGACCGAGGGGCTCGCGGTGCTGCACGAGTCGAACGGCGATCCCGCGAGCGGGCGCAACGCGAGCGCCATCCACGAGATGTACGCGCGCGCGCTCGCCCTCGAGCCGCCGGGGTTCCCGCCGCTCGACGAAGCCTCGAACCCGCTGCTCGAGTGGCCGGTCGGGACCGCGCCGTACCTCCTCGGCGGGCGCTTCATGCGGTTCCTCGAGGAGCGCTACGGGGACGCCGCGATCGCGGGCTACCTCGGCCGGCAGGGCGCGCAGCTCTGGCCGTACGCGCCGTCCTGGGTGGCGAGGCCGTACTTCGGCGGCCGGTCCTTCCCGGAGCTCTGGGCCGAGTACGCGGAGGCCGAGCGCGGGCGCGGCGAGGAGGTGGTGACGGCGGTGCGCGAGCGGCCCGTCACCGCGGCGCGCCGGCTCACGGCGCGGGGCGGGCGCGCGGAGAACCCGCGCTGGAGCCCGGACGGCTCGTTCGTCGCGTACTGGCGGCGCCCGCTCGACGGCCGCCCCGGGCTGTTCCGCGTCTCGCCGGAGGGCGAGGACCTCGGCCGCGCCGCGACCGTGGACGCGAACGGCACGTTCGCGCTCCGCACACCGGGCGAGGCGATCGCCGCGATCGGCGAGGTCCACCGCGAGTTCCGCGTCTACGACGACCTCCGCCGCGTGGACCTCCGCACCGGACGCACCCGGGCGCTCACCCGCGGCGAGCGCGCGACCGATCCGGATCTCGCGCCGGGCGGCGCGTTCCTGGTCTACGTCCAGCGCTCCGGCCCGGGGGTGCTCGCGCTCGTGCGGCGCCCGCTCGACGCCGCCGGCCGGCTCGGCGCCCGCGAGGTGCTCTTCTCGCACCGCGGCGCGGAGGTGTACGAGCCCCGCGTCTCCCCGGACGGCCGGCGCATCGCGTTCACGCTCCAGGAGGGCGGGCGTCGCGATCTCGCCCTGTGGGAGGACGGGCGCGTCACGCGCCTCGCCGACGACGGCGCGCTCGACACGTCCCCGGCCTGGACGCCGGACGGACGGTTCGTGCTCTTCGACTCGGATCGCGGCGGGCTCTACAACCTGTACGCGTGGGAGGCGGCGACCGGCGAGATCTCGCAAGTAACGAACGTCGAGACCGGAGCGTTCCAGCCGGACGTCTCGCCCGACGGGAAGACGATCGCGTTCCTCCTGTACTCGCGCGCGGGCTACGACGTCGCCACGATCCCGCTCGATCCCGGCAGCTTCATGCCGCCCTTCCCCGCCCCGCCCGCGCCGGCGGCGGCGTGGGACCAGACCCCGACCGCGACCGCGACGGCGACCCGGACGGCGCCCGCGCCCGCGGCGGACGATCCCGCCCCGCTCCCCTCCCGCCCCTACCGCGCGCTCGACACGCTCGGCCCGACCTTCTGGCTTCCCTTCCTCTCCGGCGACGCGTCGGGGACGGTGGTCGGCGCGATCACGGGCGGCGTCGACGTGCTCTTCCGCCACGCCTGGGCGGCGCAGGCGTTCTGGAGCACCTCCTCGCGCGAGCCCGGCTACGCCCTCGCCTACCAGGGCGCCTGGTCCTGGCCGCGGCTCGATCTCTCCTCGTCGCGCTTCGTGGGCAGCTCTCCCGACCCGGGCGACCGGCTCCTGTCCGTGTGGACGCTCGCCGACGCGGGAGCGACCTTCACGTTCACGCGGCTCGCCCGCGTCACCGCGCTGAGGCTCGGCTGGAGCGGAACCCGCTACGACACGCTCGCGGGCGAGCCCGGCCCGGATCCGCGCCTGCCCTACCCGTTCCGCGACGGCTTCCTCTCGGACCTCTCGCTCCGGCTCTCCTACTCCGACGCGCGGCGCTTCGTCCGCTCCATCTCGCCCGAGGAGGGGCGGAGCGCCTCGCTCTCGCTTCGCTACGCCGGGCCGGGGACCGGAAGCGACTACGACCTCGCGCGTGCTCGCGGCTCCGTGGAGCAGTACCTGCGCGTCCCGGGGCTCGCGCGGACGGTGCTCGCGCTCAGGCTCTCCGGCGGCCTCGCGCGCGGCACGCTGGGGGGGAGCGCGCCGTTCGAGCTGGGAGGCGTCTCGCAGCCGGACGTGCTCTCGATCGCCCTCGGGGCGGCGCTCGGGCTCACGGGCTCGCCGCCGGATGCGCTGCGCGGCTATGCGGTCGGGTCGTTCGAGGGGACGGGGTACGTCCTCGCGAACGGGGAGCTGCGCTTCCCGCTCGGCAATCCCCGGCTCGGCCACGGCACCTGGCCGCTGTTCCTGCGGCGGGTGCACGGCGCCCTGTTCGCCGATCTAGGCGAGACGTTCGACCGGCCCGGCGAGCCGATCCTCGCGGGCAACCGGCTCTCGGGCGAGGCGCTCCGGCTCGGCGTCGGCGCGGAGCTCCGCCTCGAGCTCGTCCTGGGCTACTTCCTCCGCACCGACCTGCGGCTCGGGCTCGCCCGCGCGATGGGCGCGCCCTTCGGCGGGTGGCGGGCCGCGGACGCCTGGCTCGGGCCCGACGAGGTCTCACCCTACGTGATCCTGGGAGCGTCCTTCTGACCGGGTCGTGGGGCGTCGTCGGGTCAGGCCGTCCGGGGCCGCCGCACGAACGCCTGGGCGATGCGGAACGGCGCGAGGACGAGCGTGCGCGCGAGCCGCGTCGTGTCCTGGACGAGCTCCGCCAGGATGGCCGAGATGGGCGTGCCGAGCTCCTCGGCGGTCCGCGTCGCCGAGTCCACCTCGGCCATGCGCTCGACCTTGCGCCGCTCCGCCTGGCGGGCGGCCTTGCTCTGGCGGGCGCTCTCGCCGCCGATGAACTGCTTGCCGGGCGCGGCGCGGCGGAACGCCGCCTCCTGCTGCCCCATGGCGCTCTTCGCCGAGCCAGGACGGTTCTTCCTCATGCCCTGAAGCTAGGCGCGGAGCGTCATGGGCGCGAGCGACGCCCGACTCCGCGACTCCGCCCTTGCAGGGCGCTCCGGGCGGTGCTAAACAACGCGCCCGTTTCGACGGAAGAGCGCCGACATAGCTCAGTCGGTAGAGCAACTGATTCGTAATCAGTAGGTCCCCAGTTCAAGTCTGGGTGTCGGCTCCAGTTTCGCGGGCGCTTGGCCTCACGGTCGAGCGCCCGTTTCCTTTTGGGCCACTGGAACCCCTCCGCGAGTACCTCCTCGTGCCGTCGATGCCGCCCGGCTGGGAACGCCCGGCCCATCGGCTGCAAAGAAGAGCGACGGCGCTCGCCCTCCCCGAGCTCGGGCGCCGCCGCCCGCCAGTCGTGAGCGGCGGTCCCGCTCCTCGCGTTTTTACCCGGGTGTTATTGACGGGCGGGCGCGCTCCGCGGTAGGTCTCTCCCGAGTTTGACCCGGGTGAAATACCGGCGGCTCTGGGGACGCGACTTGGCGGACGAGGACAGGTACACGGCGTTCGCGGGCGCCCGGCGCCTCGCGTCGGGCGCGAGGCGCGACGTATTGCTCGCGGTGAAGGCGCACCACGACGCCGGCGGGGGCTCGGTGCTGGTGTTCGCGGACGCGACGGGCCGGCAGATCGACTTCGACATGCGGGGCACGCCGGAGCAGGTCGTCGCGCGCGCGGAGCCGCCGCCGCGGGTGGGGCCGGGCCGGCCGAGGCTGGGGGTGGTGAGCCGCGAGGTGTCGCTCCTGCCCCGTCACTGGGAGTGGCTGGAGCAGCAGCCGAGCGGGGCCTCTGCGGCGCTCCGGCGGCTGGTGGACGAGGCGAGGAAGCGCGAGCCGGACCGGGAGCGCGCGCGGCGGGCCCGCGAGGCCGCAGGCCGGTTCATGTGGGCGATGGCTGGCGATCTCGCCGGCTTCGAGGAGGCCTCGCGCGCGCTGTACGCCGGGGAGACGAGGCGGCTCCGGGCGCTGGTCCGGTCCTGGCCGAAGGACGTCCGCACCCACCTGCTGGCGCTGTGGGAAGAAGCGGCCCGGCTCGAGCGTCCGCCTCCGGACGAGCCCACCGCGAAGCCTCGCGGCCGCTGAGGAGAGACCCGATGGATCGGAGAGCGGAGCTGAAGCGCGCGGCGCGCGAGACGAGGCCCGAGGCCGGCGTGTACCAGATCAGGAACGTCCGGACGGGGATGATCCTGGTCGAGAGCACGTTGAACCTGAAGACGCTCAACGGCAGGCGGATGGAGCTCGCGCGCGGAGTGCACAGGAACGCGCGGCTCCGCGCGGACGTGAGCGCGCTCGGCCCCGACGCGTTCGTCTTCGAGGTCCTCGAGGTGCTGCAGGAGCAGGACGAGGGCCTCGTGTACCCCCGGGACGCGGTGCGGCAGCTCGAGGCGGCGTGGCTGGAGCGGCTGCAGCCGTACGGCGACCGCGGCTACAACACCCCGTCCGGACCAGGACCGACCTGACCCAGGCTGCGATGGAGCCCGCCGAACGCTCGCACGGCGGAGGCCGGCGACGCGGCGGTTCGCGGCGCAATTCCAGCGCTTTGGAGGGTGAAGCAAGCGTCCGATCTTCGGGGTGGGCGCACCTCCCCGTAGAGCCCTTCCGTGGCTCACGTGGACCGGGGGACCACCCGCCCGTGCGCCCCCTATCCGGGCCGCGCGTTGGACTGTCGGCCCGTTCTTGGCGGCGTTAGATTGCCGCCGCCTGCAGAGCCCCCGAGGCGGGGTCCCGGAGGCGCGGATTTCCGCGCGCTCGCGCCGTGGCAACCTCGCCATTATATTGAGGAATTGCGGTAACTCGCAGATTTTGACCGCGAGCGGAACGAGGGCTAGCATGCGCCCGGCTTCGCCTCCTTAGCGAAGCGCGGAGTCCCCCCCAACCGAGGTCGACAGCGATGGCCGGTCGAAACGGCAGGAAGAGCTTCTACGACGAGGCGATGGAGACGTTCCATCGGGCGGCGGATCTCATCCAGATGAACCCCCGCGTCCGGATGGAGCTGGAGGAGCCGGACTTCGAGCACATCTTCTACGTCACCACGGAGCTGCGCGACCGGCTCGTGCCCCTCTCCGCCGAGGACGCGCCCAAGTTCAAGGACCTGCAGCCCTCGGACATGAAGGCGGCCGACGCGCTCGAGCCGCTCGCGAACGGCAACTTCATCCTGCACCGCCGCGCGCTGCTCCGCTCCGACATCCACATGCGGCAGGGCGTCATCAACATCCCGAAGATGGGCCTCTTCCGGATCGAGAAGGGCGGCCCGCGGAAGTTCAAGGCCTACCGCATCCAGCACAACCAGGTGCGCGGTCCGTACAAGGGCGGCATCCGCTACCACAAGGACGTCTCGCTCGACCTCTTCAAGATGCTCGCCGCCGACATGACCTGGAAGACGGCGATCGCGGAGATCCCGTTCGGCGGGGCGAAGGGCGGCATCAAGCTCGACCCCTTCAACTACTCGCGCGAGGAGATCGAGCACATCACCCTCCGCTACATCTACAAGTTCAAGAACTTCATGGGCCCGTTCGTGGACATCCCGGCGCCCGACGTCGGGACGAACGGGGAAATCATGGCGTACATGATGCGCCAGTTCACGGACGGTGAGCGCGAGCACCACAAGCTCCGCGGGGTGGTCACCGGCAAGGACGTGCGCATCGGCGGCTCCGAGGGGCGCGTCCGCGCCACGGGCCAGGGCGTCGTGTACTGCATCGAGGAGTGGGCGCGCGATCGCGGCTTCGATCTCAAGGGCGCGCGGATCCTCGTACAGGGCTTCGGCAACGTGGGCTCCTCGGCCGCGGAGATCCTCGCCGCGCACGGCGCCAAGATCGTCGCCGTGAACGACGCCAACGGGACGATCCACAACGACAAGGGGATCGACGTCGCGGCCCTGGTCCAGTACGTCCACGGCAACAAGGAGAACCTCCGCCGCACCGTCGAGGGGTTCCCGGGGGCGACGGCGATCTCCAAGGACGACTTCTGGTCCATCGACGCCGACATCTGCATCCCCGCCGCGCTCGGCGAGGAGATCACGGGCGACGTCGCGGAGCGGCTCAAGGTGAAGCTCGTGGCGGAGGGCGCGAACGGCCCCACCACCCGCGACGGCGATCGCGTGATGATGGGCCGGAAGATCGATCTCATCCCGGACATCATCTGCAACGCCGGCGGCGTCACCGTCTCGTACTACGAGTGGCTGCAGAACCAGCGGCTCGAGCACTGGACCGAGGGCGACGTGAACCGCCGCCTGGAGCAGGCCATCAAGAAGAACTACGCGATCATCCGCGACATCGCGCGGAACCGCCCGCAGCGCACGCCGCACTACGACTCGCGCCCCTACTGCGTCGGGCAGGAGATCGACGTCCGCACCGCCGCGATGGTCCTCGCGCTGAAGCGCGTGGAGGCGCACTACCTCATCGAGGGCTTCTCGCAGTAGCGGCCCCGAAGGTCGCCCTCCGGCGGCCCGCCTCACCCCGCGCCCGGCGTCGCGCCAAGCCTCCCCGGAGGCCGGCCCGCCGGGCGCGGCCGTTCAGTCCTCGTCGCCCGCGATCGCGTCGAGGAGCGGCTCCCGGCGCCGCGCGAGGAGCCGCGCGGCCGCGGGCAGCGCGAGGCGGTAGGCGATCGCGCCGGCGAGCCCGAGCGCCGTCCAGCCCAGGACGAGCAGCCAGGGCGCGTCGCGCCGGACGGCGAAGACCACCGGGACCGCGAAGGCGCCCGCGGCGCAGGAGACGATGACCATCCCCGCGAGCGACGAGAGCGGGGAGAGCGACCCGCCGCGCTGAACGGTGCTCGCGGCGGCGCGCGGGTTCAGCACCGAGACGAAGTTGCCCGCCGCGAGCAGCCAGGGGGCGATGCCGGCGTGGAGCGCCACCGCGGCGAGGAGCGCCCAGCCCGGCAGCGGACCGCCGACCGCGATCGCCGCGGCCGCGGCCGCCGCGAAGAGCGCGGCGGAGAGCCCGTAGGCCGCGAGGTTCTTCGCGACGAGCACCTCGGCCGGCGCGACGGGGACGAGGAACCAGACGCGGCCGCCGCCGCGCTCCCAGCCGAAGGCGTTGAGCCAGAAGATCTGCGCCGCCATGTGCGCGTAGAGCGCGAAGCCCAGCACCGGCAGCGCGCGCACGACCTCGCCGGACCCGGCGGGCAGCCGGGGCGGGATCTTCCACGCGACGATCGCGGCGAACGGCGGCAGGATGAGCGCGAGCAGCGTCGCGACCGGGTGGCGGAGGACGTACTTCGCCTCCTTCTCGACGAGCGCGCCCAGCCGGCCCGGGAGCGGCCAGCCGCCCCGGCCCGTCGCCGCCGCGCGCGGCGCGCCGCCTGCCCC
>NZ_JALCZB010000013.1:0-80785 GCF_022690745.1 Anaeromyxobacter sp. SG64
GGGGGCGGGTCGTTCGGGATCTTCCTCGTGAGCTCGACGGAGATCGCGATCACGGACGTCCGCGTCCAGACCGGCACGGGCGGTAACGGCGGCGCCGGCGCGCGAGGCGGAGCGGGCGGCGCCGGCGGCGCGGGTGGCCTCGGGGGAACCGCGGGCACGGCCACGGGCGGGCGCGGCGGCGACGGCGGCGTCGGGGGCACCGGCGGAGCGGGAGGCGCCGGCGGCGGGGGCGCGGGCGGGCCGTCGATCGGGATCTTCCAGGACCCGTCGAGCGCGAGCACGCGCCAGAACGTCGACTTCACGATCAGTTCGGGGGGCGCCGGCGGGGCGAGCCCGGGGATCGCGGGGCAGCCCGGCGTCGCGGCCAGCTTCTACCAGCTCTAGAGCGGTCCCGAGAGTCGAGCCCCGCCTCCTCTGCCCGAGGGGCGGGGCTGCTCTTCTTCTGCGTCGCCGGCAGGCGCTCAGCACCAAAAGAAAAACCCCGCCTCCTGGACAAGGGAGGCGGGGCAAATGGTGACCCGTACGGGACTTGAACCCATGCTCTCGGCGTGAGAGGCCGATGTCCTAACCGCTAGACTAACGGGCCAACAGCGGGCGCTTATGTATCCGCGAGCGGTTCGGCAGTCAACGCTCGCCGTGCTTCTTTTTGATGCTGGCTGGGGGACTAGGATTCGAACCTAGATAGCCAGATCCAGAGTCTGGCGTCCTGCCGTTAGACGATCCCCCAGAAACCTATTTCCCCTTCACGAGCACGAAGACGCGGGTCTCGCCCTTCAGCTCGTAGACGTTCAGCCCTTCCCACTGCCCCGGCTTCGAGTCCGGGTTCTCGATGTGCACGGCCTTCACGGCGGGCTGGTCCGCGATCGGCCGTCTCCTGAACTTCCCCGGCGAGTAGACCGACCGGAAGAACTTCAGCGTGTCGTCGTAGCTCTTCGCGACCCGGTACCGGTTCTCGCCGACCTTCACCGCCTCGTCGGGGAGGACCGCTCCGGCGACTCGCTCCGCGAGCGCGACGCCCGGCAGCGTGAGGAGAACCGCTGCGAGCGCGGCCTTATAGCGAGGCGGAAGGGGCACAGTCAAGCGGCACGTGTACCGGTCCGGGCCGCCCGCGTCAACCGCCGAGATCGGCCCCGGCCAGCGGCCCGCGCTCACCGCCAGACCCCCACCAGCTTGCCCTTGTGGCCGGCCTCCCGCAGCTTCAGCTCGCCCCGCTTGAAGGCCGCGCCGGCGTGGGGGCCGACCCAGAAGCCCTTCGGATCGCTGCGCCGCCAGTTCTTGCGGAACAGGTCGTGGATCTCCTGGAAGAGCGCCTTCAGCGCGAGCGGCTTGCCGAGCTTGGTGTTCGCGTCGTCGGTCACGTCGAGCTCCGCCCAGACCCTCCCGGCGACGAGCTCCCCCTCCGCGTTGGGCAGCGAGCGCTCGTAGTGGAGCACGGGCGAGGGGACCTCCTCGATCGCCAGCATGCCCCTGTCTCGCCCGCGCTTCACCGGGTGGACGATCACGGGCCCGAGCCGCTCCATGGCGAGGTAGTAGGCGGACTGGTCGAGGTTCGCGACGAGGTCCGGCGCGACGCGAGGCGCCGTGTAGCCGGGCGGCACGAGCTCGGGGTAGACCGTGAGGTCGCGTCGCTCGAGGTGGCGGAAGAGCGCCCGCTCGTCGTCGGGGAGCATGAAGTAGTGGAGGGTCGCAGCCATGGGGTTCCGGAGGCCGGCGAGGGGCCGGGGGGCCCGTTCTACCGCACGCGGGCGACGAGCGTCTCGTAGCTCTTCGCGATGCGCGTCGCGAGGATGAGGAGCTCCCCCACGCCGCCCGCGTCGACGAGGCCGCCCCGCCCGTTGTCCGCATAGAAGACGTTCACGACCCGCCCGAGGGCCAGGATGGGGACGAGGAACGCGTTCCCCGGCACGCCGCCGCCGAGCCGCTTGAGGAGCCGGATGTTCGCCTCGGTCTTGGGGAGCGGCCCGAGGAAGTGCGCCCGGGTGCGGACCACGGTGTCGCCGACGCCCGGGGCGCCGAGCGCGAGCCGCAGGCGGCGGACCTGCTCCGCGTCCACCCCCTCGCCCAGCCCCGCCCAGCCTCGCAGCTCGCCTCGATTCACGGTGAGGAGCACGGCCCGCCGGAAGCGGGAGCGCGCGTGGCGCAGCACGATCCGGGCGATGGCGTCGCGCTCCGTGACGCCCTCGAGCGAGCGGAGCGCCTCGTCGAAGCCGAGCGGTGAGGGCTCGGGCTCCGCGCGCCGCGGCGCGGGCGCGACGAAGCGGGCCGGCGGCGCGTGCCCGGGCGCCCCCGCGAGCGACGCGAGCACCTCCGCCGCGAAGGGCGGCGCAACGGCGTCGTCCGGCAGCACGAGGTCGTCGAGCTCGATGATCTCCTCGTCGTCGGCGGGGACGGCCGGGGCAGCGGCGGCCGAGGGCGGCGCGAGCGCGAACGCGCCGGTGCCCGCGTAGAGCGCGTCGAACTGCCCCTCTCCGAGCAGGTCCTCCGGCGCCTCGGCGAAGGGCGCCGCGGCGCCCTCGAGCGGCATCTCGGCCGTGAGCCGCCGCCGGAGCGACCCGAACTCCACCTCGATGCCGCGGAGCTGCCGCTCGATGCCGTAGCCTTGCTTGAGCAGCGCCCAGATCCGCGCCTCGGGGGCGACGATCGGGTGGACCTGCTTGCCCGTCGCGAAGGCGACCTCGTCGAGCATCGCGAGATCGGAGGGATCGCAGGCGAGGATCGCGAGGCGGCGATCGGCGACGAGGTACGGGACGACGTCGTGCCGGTCGGCGACGTCGGCGCGCAGGAGCGCCAGCGCCTTGGGATCGAGCGGGAGCTCGCCCGAGAGCGCCGGCAGCCGGTGACGCCTGCCGAGGGCGGCCGCGAGCGCCTCCTCCGTCACAGCGCCCATCTCCAGCAGGTTCGTGCCGAGCCGCCCGCCGAAGATGACCTGGTTCTCGAGCGCGCCCCGGATCGCCTCGGGATCGCACGCGCCGTCCTGCAAGAGGATCTCGCCGAGCCGGGGCACGGCGCGATGATACCCCGGATCGGGTCAGGCCCTCCCCGGCCGCGTGAGCTTGGCCGCGTCGAGGATCCGGCGCACCTGCCGCGCGGGGAGGCCCCCGCGCTCCACCGCGACCTCGACGATCGACCGCCCGGTCCGCACCGACTCCTTCACGATCTCCGCGGAGGCGGCGTAGCCGAGCCGCGGCGCGAGGGCCGTCGCGAGGCTCACGGTCCGCTCGGCGTAGTGCCGGCAGCGGGCCTCGTCCGCCTCGAGGCCCCGCGCGCAGCGCTCGTCGAAGGCGCGCACCGCGTTCGCCAGGATCTGGAGCGCGTGGCAGAGATCGGCGGCCACGAGCGGCATCATGACGTTCAGCTCGAGCTGGCCCCCGCTCGCGGCCCAGGCGATGCCGGCGTCCATGGCGACGACCTGGTACGAGACCATCGCCAGCATCTCCGCCATCGAGGGGTTCACCTTGCCCGGCATGATCGACGAGCCCGGCTGGACCGGCGGGAGCCGCAGCTCGGCGAGGCCGGTGTTCGGGCCGCTGCCGAGGAGCCGGACGTCGCCGCCGATGCGGAGGAGCTCGAGCGCGGCCGCGCGGAGGGCGCCGGAGAGCGCCACGGCAGGGGCGAGGGACTGCATGGCGTAGAAGAGGTTCGGCGCGGGGGTGAGCGGGATCCCGGTCAGCCGCTCGAGCTCGCCGACCACGAGCCGCCCGTAGCGCGGATGTGCGTTCAGCCCCGTGCCCACGGCCGTACCGCCGAGCCCGATGACGGACAGCTCCGGCAGCGCGTCGCGGACCCGTCCGCCCGCGGCGCGGAGCGCGGCCGCCCACCCGGAGACCTCCTGGCCGAGCCGGATGGGTGTCGCGTCCATGAGGTGCGTCCTGCCCGACTTCACGACGCCGTCCCACGCCCGCGCCTTCTCCTCGAAGGTGCCGGCCAGGCCGGCGAGCGCCTCGATCACGGCGGGGGCGAGCTCGAGCGCGGCGAGCCGGATCGCGGTCGGCACGACGTCGTTCGTCGACTGCGCCATGTTCACGTCGTCGTTGGGGGAGACGAGCGGCGCGCCGCGGCGCCCGCCGAGGAGCTCGGTGGCGCGGTTCGCCAGCACCTCGTTCACGTTCATGTTGTGGGAGGTCCCCGCCCCGGCCTGGTACACGTCCACCACGAACTGGTCGCGGTGCCGGCCCGCGAGGACCTCGCGCGCCGCGGCCTCGATGGCCCGGGCCTTCGCCCGCGGGAGGAGGCCGAGCCTCGCGTTGACGCGAGCGGCGGCGAGCTTGACGCGCACCGTCGCGTCCACGAAGGCGGGGTGGGCGTGGAGCCCGGAGATGGGGAAGTTCTCCACGGCGCGCGCCGTCTGCGCGCCGTAGAGCGCGCCGGCGGGGACCGGCACCTCGCCCAGGGTGTCCTTCTCGATGCGCGTGCGCGGGCTCGCCCGCGGCGCGGGGCGCGCCGCGGGGCGGCGCGAGGATCGGGTCGTCGGCATGAAACGGATATTCACGGTTCGTCGCGTCCCGCGCAATCGCGCACGCGCGCCGCGAAGGGGCTCGGCGCTCGGTGGGCCGGGAGCCGGGCAGGCGCCGGCAGCGGGGTTGCGTGCGCACGTTCTGCGCCTACATTCACCTCGCGTGGTGGGCGCGCGACAACGCGCCCCGTTCGCCCGCCCGAAGCGCGGCCCGGCGATTAGCTCCGCATGCGTCTCGCCCCGCCGCGGGGTCTGCCTTCTCTCCCCAAGGTGGTGCAACGTGGCGTGAACGCGGGGCAACTTTCGCCTGCGGGGCACGTCGCGCATCCGGCGCTCCAGCGCTTCTCTCCGCGTCACGTGACCCACGGTGCACGTAAGGAGGACTCGATGACGTGGCGTGTGCGAGGCGCGGCGTGGAGCATCGCCGCTGCGGTGGTGATCGCGGCGATGGCGTGCGGCGACAACAACAACAACAAGGGCGGAGGTGGAGGTGGAGGCGGCGGCGGCACGGGCGACACGTCCTCGAACCAGAACGGCGCGCTCAAGGTCGAGATCCAGAACGTCGAGGTGCCCGAGAGCGGCGCGCCGGTGCTCACGTTCCGCGTGACCTCCGACGGGACCGCGGTGACCGACCTCGCACAGGAGGTGAAGAACGGCGTCGTCCCCTCCGGCTCGCCCCCGTCCACGACGTTTCCGTGGGTGAGCCCGATCCGCGTCGTGCTCTCGAAGTACGACCCCACGACGTCCGAGTTCACCTCCTATTACACCGTGAACGCGACCGGTCAGCCGTTCACGCCACCGGGCGGCACCGCGCAGCAGCCGAAGCAGGCGACCGCGACGCAGGCCACCTTCGACGCGGGACCCACGGACGCCACGCTCGATCAGCGCCTCACGCACCAGGGCGACGGCGTGTACAAGTACACGCTCGCGGCCATCCCCGCCGGCGCGCAGGTGGACCGGACGAAGACGCACACGGCAGGGATCTGGCTCACCCGGCACACGGCCGCTGGTGAGCCGGGCACGTCGTCGGCGACCTCGACCCGGAACTTCATCCCGGCGGGCGGGACCCCGAAGCGTCTGCAGATCGTGAGCAACGACGCGTGCAACGCGTGCCACGCTCCCGCGATCGCCGCGCACGACGAGCGGCTCGGCGCGACCGTCTGCCAGACCTGCCACTCCCCGCAGTCCACCGATCCCGAGTCGGGCAACAGCGTCGACTTCAAGGTGATGGTCCACAAGATCCACATGGGCGGCGACCTGCCCTCGGCGCAGGGCGCGACGGGCCAGCCGTACACGATCGTGGGCTTCCGCCAGAACGTGTTCGAGTTCGACAAGTCGTGGATGCACGACGTGCGCGACTGCACCGTGTGCCACAAGGGCACGGACGCCGACCGCTACAAGACCAACGCCAACCAGGCGGCGTGCACCTCCTGCCACGACACCGTCAAGTTCGACGGGTCGGGCGCCGCCGCGTGCGCGCTCGGGACCACCGAGACGGCGCCGTGCAACCACGCGCAGGTCGGGGCGACCGCGTGCACGACGTGCCACACGGCGGACGCGGCCGGCATCGGCGTCGCGACCGTGCACGTGCCGCTCGCCAAGAAGGCCGAGGCGTACAAGTACGAGATCGTCAACGTGACCACCGGCGCGGACCGTAAGCCGGTCGTGCAGGTGCGGGTCACGAAGAACGGGACGCCGGTCGACCTCGCAGCGGACCCCGCCTACAAGCAGACGCTGAGTCGGCTCAACGTGAAGATCGGCTGGCACCAGCCGGGCGCCGCGGACTACACGAACGTGGGCAGCGGCGCGACGTCGCCGGGGCAGCCGGTGGACATCCCGGTGGTCGGCGCGACCGGCCTGACGCCCGCGGCCACGCCCGTCTCCGGCCAGACGAACGTGTACCAGGTGACCTCGCCCACGGCGATCACCGACGGCGTCACCACCTACTCCGTCTTCATCGACGGCCGTCCCATCGAGAACGGGGAGGAGCTCCCGGTCAAGAACGTCATCCAGGACTACGCGATCGGCGGCGGCCAGGCGGCGGCGCGGCGCCAGGTGGTGGACATCGCGAAGTGCGACTCGTGCCACGGCCAGCTCTCGGCGCACGGCGCGAACCGGAACGACGTCATCCAGGTCTGCGCGGTCTGTCACAACCCGCGCGCGACCGACAAGGGCCGGCGCACGGCGACGGCGACGAACCCTGCGTGCGCCGCCACCACGACCGAGCAGTCCATCGACTTCAAGCGCATGATCCACGAGATCCACGGCGGGTCCATCCGCGGGAACGACCTGACGATCTGCGGGTTCGGTAGCAACCCGATCACCTTCGAGGCGGGTGCGGAGGTGCCGCAGCTCGACACGGTGCAGAACTGCACCCTCTGTCACACGGGCGAGACGTATCAGGTCCCGCCGGCGGGGAGCACGGTGCCGCTCGACACCACCTATGTCGCGAACGTCGTGGCGGACCAGACCGACGACACGACCACCCCGGCCGTCATCGCGGTGTGCACCGCCTGCCACGACAACGCGAAGTTCACGGCCACGGCGGGGCTGCCCTCGTGCAGCTCGCTCGCGACCGTGAACAGCGAGCCGTGCGCGCACACGGGCGGCGAGGCGACCGTCGGAACGACCTGCGTCGCCTGCCACGGCAAGGGGGCGCCGTTCGACATCGTGAAGTTCCACGACATCAAACCGTAGCGCGAAGGACCCCCGAGCCGCGGGGGCGGCGAGGGCCCGGCCGGACATCCGGCCGGGCTCTCGTGTTTTTTCGGCACGAGCTGCCCGGCCGGGGATGGCGTTCGGTACGCGCCGTCACGAGCGTTTGGGGCCGCGGAGGGGAACATGCGCACGGGACGGAGCGGGTCGTGGATGGCGGCGCTGGCGGCGCTCGCGGTCGCGGCGTGTGGCGACGCCCGCGAGGTGTCCGACGGCGGCGGCTCCAACGCGGGGGACCTGACCCCGTCGCCAGGGGCGCAGGCGTCCTTCGAGCAGCAGATCCACCCGCTCTTGCAGGGGAAGTGCGGGGCGTGCCACGGCAGCGCCTGGGGCTCCAGCGACGTGAACGCGTCGTACCAGGCGGCCGTCGGCGAGGTGAACACCGCGAGTCCGGCCCAGAGCCCGCTCTACGTGCGTCCGACGGGCGGGAGCGGCCACGCGAAGGTGCTCTCCGACGCGGAGGCGCAGCTCGTCCTGGAGTGGATCCAGCAAGGGGCGAACGGACCGACCACACCGACCACACCGACCACACCGACCACACCGACCACGCCGACGACGCCTACCACGCCGACCGTCTCGTTCTCGACGCAGGTCCACCCGTTCCTCGTCGCGAGCTGCGGCGGCTGCCACGGGAGCGCGTGGGGCTCGAACGACACCGCGATCTCGTACGCGGCGGCGCTGCAGAAGGTGGACACGGCGAATCCCACGCAGAGCGCGCTCTACGTGCGCGGGACCGGCGGAAGCGGCCACGCCAAACGGCTCTCGGACGCGGACGCCCAGACGCTGCTCACGTGGATCCAGGAGGGGGCGAAGAACGACTGAGCTCCGGAGACGGCGGCGCGGCTCAGGCGCCCAGGCGCGCCGCGAGCCGCCGCAGCGCGAGCTCGGTCTTCCCGTCCTCGATCTCCCCGGCCTCGCACGCCGCGATCGCCGCGTGGAGCTCGCGCCAGGCGAGCAGCGCTCCCTCCTCGAGCGGCGAGCCGTCTCCCTCGTGCGGCGCGTCGTGGATCCCGTCCACGTCGGGCCGCGGCACCTCGCCGGCGAGGAGGTGGATCTTCTCGGACACGATCCCGGGCAGCGGGAAGAACGGACCGCCGAGCAGCTCGAGGCGCTCCGGGGCGATCTCGACGCCGGCCTCCTCGCGCGCCTCCTCCGCGCCGCGGCGGCGCAGCGCCTCGAGTCCTCGCTCTCCAGGCTCGAGCACCCCCGCCACGATCTCCTCCACGAGCAGGTACTCGGGCTCGGGGAGCGCGGCCGGCTTGCCGCGACGGAAGTACGCGGCGGGCCGCAGCCCGCGGCGCGTGAGGATCTCGATCCCGCGCGGCGTCCGTGCCCAGAGCACGACGGCCACCGCGTCCAGCGTCGGCCGGTCGATGACGTCGATCGGGTAGACGGGCGAGGTCGTCCCGTCGGCGCGGCGGTTTTGGGCCCGGTAGCGCTTCAGGCGGAGGAAGCCCTCGTCGCAGCGGGCGCGCCCGGTGTAGTCCTCGACGATCTCGATGGCGGCGATCTTCGGCATGCGGGAAAGCCTGCACGCGCTCCGCCCACGCGCAAGCGAAGACCTCGCCGGGGCACCCGCCCTGCTCTTCGCGATCGTCCGAGCGTCCCTCCGTCTCCCCGCCGGGGGGTAGTGGACTGGATCCATCGATGACAACCTTTTCCGCAGGAGGAACCGATGAAGCAGTCGGAGGTGAGCAGGGAGCTTGCGCGGCTGCTGGCGCTCGAGATCGACGCACTCCACGCTTACGATGCGGCCATCGCCTGGGTGGGCGGGCCGAGCAGCGCGATCGGCGGGGAGCTCGCGCTGTTCAAGGTGGAGCACCAGCGGCACGCGCTCGCGCTGCACGAGGCGCTGCTCGGGATGGGTGCCCGCCCCCCGGAGGTCGAGCCCGACGTGAAGGGGGTCGTCATCGGCGCGCTCACCCCGCCGCGGCGGCGCCTGAACCCGCAGGAGGTGCTCGAGGCGATGCGCAACAACGAGCAGCTCACGACTGCGGTGCACCGCAAGGTGCTCGCCGTGCCGTTGCCCGAGGACGTCCGCGCGCTCGTGGAAGGGGCGTACGCGGACGAGGAGCGCCACCTCGCCTGGATCGAGGAGGCGCTCGCCCGCGCGCTCTGGTTCCAGACGTCCCCCGTCGCCGCCCTGCCGTAGCCGGGGGCGCCCGTCCGAGGCGCGATGCGCCCGCCGCGACGCGTCACCAGCTTCTCGACGGGAGGACCGCAGATGAACGTGCACGAGATCGCCGAGGAGCTGACGAACCTCTTGCAGCTCGACGCCGACGCCGTCGTCGCCTACGACCGCGCCATCGAGGCGATCGGCGACGGCTGGATCGCGACGGAGCTGGCGCGCTTCCGGCTCGACCACCAGCGCCACATCCTCGAGCTCTCGAAGGCGCTGCTCGACATGAACGTGCGCCCGCCCGGGGCGAAGCCCGACATGAAGGGGGCCCTCCTCGGCAGCGTCACCGGCCTGCGGGCCCGGCTCGGGATGGAGCAGGCGCTCCGCGCGATGAAGCCGAACGAGGAGCTCACCACCTCCACCTACGCCCGCGCCGTCGCCAAGCCGTTCCCGGACGAAATCCTCGAGCTCGTGCGCAGGGGCTACGCCGACGAGCAGCGGCACCTCGCCTGGATCGAGCGCGCCATCGACCAGAGGACCTGGGAGCAGCACCAGCCCGGCGCGGCGACCTGACCCTCGACGCGCAGGTGCGCGTCGCAGAAACGAGAACGGCGCGCCGTCCTGGACGGCGCGCCGCTCAAGATCGCAGGCCCGGTATCGTGTGCCGCAGGCTACGCGACGACGCGGAGACCCTGATACCCCTCGAGCTCGTCGAACTGCAGGTACCGGTACACCTGGCCCGCCTTCGGGGCGATCTTCTCCTGGTACGCCGCGAAGTACTCCGCCGGCGTGGGCAGGCGCCCGAGGGTCGCCGCGACGGCGCCGAGCTCCGCGGAGCCGAGGAACACCTTGGCGCCGTTGCCCATGCGGTCGTCGAAGTTGCGGGTCGAGGTCGAGAAGACCGTCGCCGCGTCCGGCACGCGCGCCTGGTTGCCCATGCAGAGCGAGCAGCCGGCGATCTCGATCCGGGCGCCGACGGCGCTGTAGGTCGAGTAGTACGCCTCGTCCTTCAGCTGCTGCTGGTCCATGCGCGTGGGGGGGCAGATCCAGGTGCGCACCGCGGGGTTGAACTTCTGGCCCTTCCAGAGCTCGCCGGCCGCGCGGAAGTGGCCGATGTTCGTCATGCACGAGCCGAGGAACACGTCGTCGATCTTGGTGTTCGCGACGTCGCTGAGCTTCTTCACGTCGTCCGGGTCGTTCGGGCAGGCGAGGATCGGCTCGGTGATCTGGGCGAGGTCGATCTCGATCACCGCGGCGTACTCGGCGCTCGCGTCGGCGGAGAGGAGCTCCGGCTTCGCGAGCCACGCCTCGGCGGCCGCGATGCGGCCGGCGAGCGTCTTCGCGTCGCCGTAGCCGTCGGCGATCATCTTCTTCATGAGCGCCACGTTCGAGCGCAGGTACTGGGCGACGCTCTTCTCGGAGAGCTTCACCGCCGCCGCCGCCGCGCTCCGCTCCGCCGCGGCGTCGGTCAGCTCGAACGCCTGCTCGACGGTGAGGTCCGGCAGCCCCTCCATCTCGAGGATCCGGCCGTTGAAGACGTTCTTCTTGTTCTTCTTCGGGACGGTGAGGAGGCCCTGCTGGATGGCCCAGAACGGGATGGCGTTAACGACGTCACGCAGCGTGATGCCGGGCTGGAGCTTGCCCTTGAAGCGGACGAGCACCGACTCCGGCATGTCGAGCGGCATGAACCCGAGCGCGCCCGCGAAGGCGACGAGGCCGGAGCCCGCCGGGAACGAGATGCCGAGGGGGAAGCGCGTGTGCGAGTCGCCGCCCGTCCCCACGGTGTCGGGCAGGAGCAGGCGGTTCAGCCACGAGTGGATGACCCCGTCGCCCGGGCGGAGCGGCACGCCGCCGCGCTCCTGCACGAACTGCGGGAGCGTGCGGTGCATCTTCACGTCGGCCGCCTTCGGGTAGGCCGCCGTGTGGCAGAACGACTGCATGAACATCGGCGCCTGGAACTTGAGGCAGGCGAGCTCCTTCAGCTCGTCCGCCGTCATCGGGCCGGTCGTGTCCTGCGACCCGACCGTCGTCATCCGCGGCTCGTAGTAGCCGCCGGGCAGCGCGCCCGGGAGCCCGCACGCCTTGCCGACCATCTTCTGCGCGAGGGAGTAGCCCTGGCCCGGCTTCGGCGTCGGGTTCGTGACCTTCGCGAAGAGGTCGGTCGGCGGGAGGCCCGCGGCCTTGCGCGCCTTCTCGGTGACGGCGCGGCCGATGGTGAGCGGGATGCGGCCGCCGGCGCGGTACTCGTCGGCGAGCGTGTTCGGGGAGAGCTTGAAGGTCGAGAGGACCTCGCCCGCCTCGCTGCGGAGCTCGCCCTTCACGGTGTCGACGATGACGACGTCGCCCGTCTTCAGCTTCGTCACGTCGGCGCGGATCGGGAGGGCGCCGGAGTCCTGCGCCGTGGCGAAGAAGATCGGGGCGATGACGCCGCCGATGATGACGCCGCCGCGCTTCTTGTTCGGGACGAACGGGATGTCCTCGCCGATGGCCCACTGCACGCTGTTGCAGGCGGACTTGCGGGAGGAGCCGGTGCCGACCACGTCGCCCACGAAGGCGACCTGGAAGCCCTGCGCGCGGAACTCCGCGATGGTCTGGAGGCCGCCCTTGAAGCGGGTCTTGCCCATCGCGAGCGCGTGGAGCGGGATGTCGGGCCGCGTGGACGCGTCGCCCGCGGGAGAGAAGTCGTCGGTGTTGATCTCGCCGTCGACCTTGAAGACCTTCACCTTCACCTGGGCCGGGACGCCCGGGCGGCTCGTGAACCACTCCGCCTTGGCCCACGCGTCGAGCACCTTCTTCGCGGCGGCGTTCGTCTTCGCGAGCGCGACGATCTCGTCGAACGCGTCGTAGACGTAGGTCGTGTGGGAGAGCGCCTTCGCGGCCTCGTCGGCCAGCGCCGGGTCGGCGAGCGCCGCGACGAGCGGCGGCACGTTGTAGCCGCCCATCATCGTGCCGAGGAGCTGCACCGCCTCCTTCTTGGAGATGAGCGGCGAGCTCTTCGCGCCCTTCGCCACGTCGGCGAGGAAGCCGGCCTTCACCTCCGCGGCCGGGTCGACGCCCGGGGAGACGCGGTCGCGCAGGAGCCCGAGGAGGAAGGCCTCCTGGCCCTTGGGGGGGCTCTCGAGCAGCTTCACGAGCTCGCGCGTCTGCGCGGGGTCGAGGGGCTTGGGCGGGATGCCCTGCGCCTTCCGCTCCGCCTCGTGCTTCAGGTACGCCTCGATCACGGTCGCTCCTCCTCCCGACGGAACGTGGCGCCCGCCAAAGGGCGAGAAAGCCGGCGGCGAGCGCAGGTCGGGAAAGCTCGGGCCGTATAGCACGTCGGGTCGGCCGGCGTCACCGGCGACCCTGCCGAAAACCTCGCGAGAACGGGTGTTTGCGGGACCCCACCGGTCCACTTTCGAGCGGATCCGCGCGCGTGGACCCGGCCGGCGCGGCCGCGCCCTGGCGAGCTGCGGCGGGAGGGACGGGACCCCGAGGCCGGGTCAGGCCTTGCCCGGCGTCGTCTCCGACCGGTACTCGTACCGGCGGTACCGGCCCGAGCGGCCGTAGCGGCCGCGGTTCGTGTCGACCTGGTTGAGGATTGCGCCCTGGACCCGCACGCCCCCCTGGCCGAGCTGCTTCACCGCGAGCGTGATCTCGTGCACCGAGTGCGCCCCCGCCCGGAGGACGAGCAGGTTGACCCCGGCGTGGCGCGCCACGAGCGTGGGGTCGGTGACGGCGAGCACGGGCGGCGTGTCCACCAGCACGAGGTCGTAGCGCTTCGAGAGCTCGGCCAGCAGGTGCTGGAAGCGGTGGCTCACCAGGAGCTCGGCGGGGTTCGGCGGGATCCGCCCCGTCGAGAGGACGTCGAGCCGCTCGACGGACGTGCGCCGGAGCGCCTGCTCGAGGGCGACCGCGCCGCTCACCACGTCGGAGAGCCCGGGGGCCCGCTCCAGCGAGAAGTAGCGATGGAGCCGGCCGCGGCGAAGGTCCCCGTCGACGAGCACGACGCGCCGGCCGGCCGCAGCGAGGAGGTGCGCGAGGTTGACGGACACGAAGGACTTGCCGACCGCGGGCGCCGGCGCGCCGAGGGCGATGATGTTGTTCCGGGCCTCCACGAGCGCGAACTGGAGCGCCGTGCGCAGGCTGCGCAGCCCCTCGACGGCGAGGTCGTCGGGGGCGGCCTGGGCGAGGGCCGCGCGGAACGAGCCGGGGATCTGCCGCGCCTCCCGATCGAGCTGCAGCTCCACCTCGGAGTGAGGGACCATCACGAACACGGGCAGGCCCGTGCGCGCCTCGATCTCGTCCGGGTCGTCGGAGCCCTCCGTGAACGCGTTGCGCGCGAGCGCGACCCCGACGCCGAGGCCCAGCCCGACGAGCAGCGCGACCACGAGCACGAGCGGCTTGTTCGGCCGGGCCGGGTCCTTCGCCGTCTCGGCGGGATCGAGGACCGTGACGTTCCCGATCACGCCCGAGCGGGCCACCTTCAGCTCCTGCGCCTTGTTGAGCACGAGGACGTAGAGCTCCGACGCGACCTTGACGTCGCGCGCGAGGCGCGCCGCGTCGAGCTCCAGCTCGGGCAGCGCGCGCATCTCCTCGTCGAGGGAGACGTGCTCCTTCTGCATGCGCGCGATCTTCTGCTGGACCGCGATGACCGCGGGGTGGCTGTCGGTGAAGCGCTGGCGCAGGTCCATGAGCTGCAGCTGCAGCTCCTGCAGCGCCGTCTCGATGCGCACCGCGCGGCCGAGCACCGCCTCGGTCGCGGCGGAGATGTCCATCGAGCGCTTCTGCTGCTGGTAGGCGTTGAGGGCCGCCTCGGCCTGGTCGACGTTCCCCTTGAGCTGGGGAAGCTGCGACTCCAGGAAGGCGAGCATCTGGCCGTTCTCCGCGTTCTTCCGCTCCACGTTGCGGCGCAGGTACGCCGCCCCGATGGCGTTGAGCGTCGCGGCGACCTGCTGCGGGTCCCTCCCCTCGAGCTCGGCCACGAGGACGTTCGTCTTCTTCGCCGTCTCCCGCACGGTGAGCGCGTCGCGCAGCTCGGTGATCACGTCCGGCCGGTCCCGCTTCAGGAGGACGAACTCCGTGCCGGGCCGGGCCACGAGCTCGCGGATCACGACCTCGACGGCGGCGCCCCCCTCCCCTCCCGACGCCCGGGCGCCCACCGCCCCCTCGACGAGCGCGGACCCCTCGGCAGCGAGCCGGTAGCGCCCCCCCTCGAGCGCGGTGAGCACGAGCGGGACGTCCACGAGATCCTCTCCGACCGCGAGCTCCTGCACGCGGACGCGCTCGCCGCCCCAGCCGTAATGCGCGAGCCCGAGCCGCGGCGCCGCCGGAGCGCCGCCGCGCCAGTGGCGCGCGAGCGTGGCGCCCACCAGGGGCGCGCGGCGCGGCTCCGCCTGCACGTCGAGCCCGAGCTCGTCCACGACCGCGCCGATGAGGGTCCGCGAGCGGATGATCTCGATCTCCGTCTCGGCCGGCGACGCGGCGTCGCCGATGAACCCCGAGAGGTCCTCGAGGCCCGTCAACGTCTGCTTGCGATCCTCCATCTGGAGCACGAGCGCGGCCTGGTACACCGGGGTCGCGAGGATGAGGTAGGCGACGGCCAGCGCGACCACGGCGAGCGCGACGCCCACGACGCCGCGGTGGCGCTCCCGCAGGACGCGGAACACGTCCGTCAACGGCACTTCCTCGCGCGCCCGCGGCAGCGGCGGCGGCAGCTGCTGCTGCTGCACCACGTCGCCGATCGTCCCCGCTCCGAAGTTCACCTCGACGACCGCGTCGTCGTTCGCCCGATCGTGTGGCATCTCTGGTTCCTTGCGCATCACAGCGGCGATGCGACCCCGGAGTCCCTGCCGTCCAGGCCGCCCACGCGGCCGCGTGGACCGCCGCGCTCGGTCGTCGCGCGCGAGCTCGTGCCGTCGCGGCCGTTCCGCGCCGGGCCGCGGTAGGTGGGGACGATCGTGCGCAGCGCGGCGAGGATGCCGGCGGCGTCCCCGCGGTCGGCGAGCCGTTGCAGCTCGTCCATCCGCTCGCGGAGGTCGGGCGGCGGCGCCGGGCTGTGCGTCACCCGGATGCGGTTCCTCACCACGAGCGAGCGCTCCTCCTGCTCGGTGAGGACCTCCTCGCACAGCTTCTCGCCCGGGCGGAGGCCGGTGTAGACGATGTCGACGTCCTCGCCCGGCACGTGGCCCGACAGCGTGATCATGCTGCCCGCGAGGTCGGCGATCCGGATCGGCTCGCCCATGTCGAGCACGCAGAGGTCTCCGTGGCCGCCGAGCCCGGCGAGCAGCACGAGGCCGCACGCCTCCGGGATGGTCATGAAGTAGCGCGTGCAGTCCGGGTGCGTCACCGTCACCGGACCGCCGCGGGCGATCTGGCGCTTGAAGATGGGGACGACGCTGCCCGCCGACCCGAGCACGTTCCCGAACCGGACGGCGGTGACGCGCACGCGGGAGCGCCGGGCCAGGTCGCGCACCACGAGCTCGGCCACCCGCTTGGTCGCGCCCATCACCGAGGTCGGGTTCACCGCCTTGTCCGTCGAGATGAGGACGAAGCGCTCGGCGCCGCACGCGTCCGCCATCCGCACCGCGTTGAGCGTGCCGAACACGTTGTTCTTCACCGCCTCCGCGGGCGCGTCCTCCATGAGGGGCACGTGCTTGTGCGCCGCCGCGTGGAAGACGTCCTGCGGCCGGTAGCGCAGGCCGAGCCGGCGGAGCGGCTCCGCCTCGCGCACGTCGGCCACCTCGGCGTGGAGGTCGAGGCCCGGGAAGTCCTCGGCGAGCGCGAGCCGGCGGAGATAGAGCTCGTTCTCGTTCATGTCGACCATCACGAGCTGGTCGACGCCGTTCCGCGCGAGCTGGCGGCACAGCTCGCCGCCGATGCTCCCGCCGGCGCCGGTGACGAGGGCTCGCCGGCCCTCCACGAGCCGCCGGACCTCCGACTCGTCGAACGCGACCGCGGCGCGTGGGAGGAGGTCCTCGGGCGAGATGTCGTCGAGCCTCGCCCCGGAGAGGCGCCCCTCGAGGTCGGCCCACGACGCGGGGACGATCTTGAACCGGACGCGCGAGGTGGCGCAGAGCGCGATGATCTCGCGTACGCGCGCCGCGGGGGTTCGCGGATCCGCGAGGAGCACCGACGCGACCCGATGCTGCCGGATGATCTTCGGGAGGTGCTGGATCCCGCCCAGGATCGGGATCCCGGCGATCCGGCAGCGCGCCATGTGCCCGTCCTCCTCGACGAACCCGACGAGCTGGTAGCCCGGGTTCGGGGAGCGGAGCAGGTCGCGCGCGAGCAGCTCGGTGGCGTGACCGGCGCCGACGATGACCGCGCGCGGCGCGCCGGCGAGCGACTGGGACCAGATCCCCGCCCACCGGAACGCCGCCCGGGGCAGGAAGCGCGTGGCGCCGAAGGCGCTCGCGGAGAGGAAGAGCTCGAGCGCGAAGACGGTCCGCGGCAGCGGGAGCTCCAGAAGCTTCGTCGCGGCGACGAACAGCACGGAGCCGGCGACGCAGGCCGCGGCGATCCGGAGCGCCTCGGCGAGGCCCGCGAGCCGGAAGGACCAGCGGTGCAACCGGGCGAAGCCGTTGCACGAGACGCGGATCGCCATCAGCGCGGCCGTCGCGACCGGCAGCATCTGCTCGTACCGCAGGGGGATCTCGCCGTCGAAGCGGAGCCAGATCGCGGTCCTGAGCGCGACCATCGCCGCGATGCCGTCCACGGCGAACATGACCGCGTAGCGCGCCCCCGCGGACGCTCGCGCGCCCGCCTCGGCCACGCGCATCGCTCCCGCCACGACGGCGCGCAGCCTGCGCAGGGAAGCCTCCCCGCCGTCCAGCTGGACGGATCCCCCTTGGCCCATCCTTCCTCCCTCCCAACCCGTACCCGTCCTTCGATGGTGCACGCTTGCAGGTATGCGCGTTGTGCTCACACGTCGAGTCCTTTGGCCCTCGGGCATGAGAGTTCGCCCGGCCGGCGCAATCTGAATGGGGCCGACCTCGTCCGGTGCTCTCGCGACGGCGGCGGTGAAGCGTTCGTTTCCCGCGCGATGGCGCGCGCGGTGAGTGAACGCAAGCCCACGCGGGCGCGTCCCACGAACCACATGCACGCCCGGTGGATGCCCGCCTGCTCGGATCCCCGGGAAGGCTCGCGATCGAGGAGCGCGCACGCGGCCCGCCCGTGGAGGCGAGGGCGTCCGGGCCCTTCCGGCGGCGCGTGGACGTCGGTCCTCACGCGCGTACGATGCGCGGGCCCTCGCGCCCCGTGAACAGCGGCGCGACGGCGTTCCGGGTGTCCACGACGAGGCGCACCCCCTCGTAGAGCGCGGGGTCCTTGAACACGTCGTGCGCGGTCGAGACCACGACCGCGTCGTGGCTCGCGAACGTCGCCGCGTCGCACCGGACCGAGCGGAGCCCGAGATCGTGCTTCCGCACCTTGCGCGCCGTGGGGAAGTGCGGATCGCAGTACGCCACGCGCGCGCCGCGCTCCTGGAGCAGCTCCAGGATCTCGTACGAGGGGGACTCGCGATCGTCGTCGATGTTCGCCTTGTAGGCGAGCCCGAGGACGAGCACGGCGGAGCCCCGGAGCGCCTTCCCGTCCTCGTTCAGGGCCTCCGCGATCCGCTCCACCACGTACCGCGGCATGCGCGAGTTGATCTCCCCGGCGAGCTCGATGAACCGCGCCCACTCACCGTGCTCGGCCGCCTTCCACGCGAGGTAGAACGGATCGAGGGGGATGCAGTGGCCGCCCAGCCCCGGGCCCGGGTGGAAGGGCATGTAGCCGAAGGGCTTGGTGGACGCGGCCCGGATCACCTCCCACACGTCGATCCCCATGTGCTCGAAGATGACCTTCAGCTCGTTCACGAGCGCGATGTTCACCGACCGGAAGACGTTCTCCAGGAGCTTCGTGGACTCCGCCACGCGCGCGCCCCGCACCGGGACCACCCGATCCAGCGCCCCCGCGTACAGCGCCGCCGCGATCTCCGTGGACGCGGGGTTCACGCCGCCGACGACCTTCGGGATGGTCTTCGTGGTGAAGTCGCTCCGGCCCGGGTCCTCCCGCTCGGGCGAGAAGGCGAGCAGGAAGTCCTCGGGGGTGCGGAGGCCGCTCTCCTCCAGGATCGGACGCACCTCCTCGTCGGTGGTGCCTGGGTAGGTGGTCGACTCGAGCACGACGAGCTGTCCCCGCCGGAGCCTGGGCGCGATCTGCCGGGCCGTCGCGTGGATGAACGAGTTGTCCGGCTCGCGGTGGCGGCCGAGCGGGGTGGGCACGCAGATGAGGATGGCGTCGCAGTCGGCGAGCCGGCCGAAGTCGGTCGTGGGGGTGAACCCGCCGCTCGCCACGGCCGCGCGGACGCGCTCCGGGCCGATGTGGCGGATGTAGCACTCGCCGCGGGTGAGCGCCGCGACCTTGGCCGAGTCGACGTCGAGCCCGATCACCGGGAAGCCCGCCTCGCGGAAGACGAGCGCGAGCGGCAGCCCGACGTACCCCTGGCCGATCACGCCCACGACCGCGGTGCGCGATCGGATCCGTTCCCGGAGCTGTTGCATGGAAGCCTCCTCTAGGCCGCTCGGCGGCGGAGCGAAGCTGGGCACGACGCACCTCACGCGAAGGCGCCCCAGGGGGTCTCGTGTTGACCGAGGGTGGGGCGTGCGACCGAGCGGACGACCTCGACGACCCGGTCCTGCTCCTGGCGCGAGAGGCTGCTCGAGCTCGGCAGGCACAGCCCGTGCTCGAACAGCGCGGCGGCGACCTCGCCGCCGTACCGCTCGCACGTACGGTAGAGGGGCTGGAGGTGCATCGGCTTCCAGAGCGGCCGTGCCTCGATGTCCCGCGCCTCGAGGGCACGCAGCAGGTCGTCCCGGGAGGCGCCGAACGCGCGCGGCGCGACGAGGAAGCAGGAGAGCCAGTTCGTGTGCAGGCCGTACGGCGCCTGCGGCATGAGCCCGATGCCGGGCAGATCCGCGAAGGCGTCGCGGTAGCGGAACGCGACGGCGCGGCGCTGGGCCACCCGCTCGTCGAGCACCTCGAGCTGGCCTCGACCGATCCCCGCCAGCACGTTCGAGAGCCGGTAGTTGTGGCCCACCTCCGTGTGGTGGTACGCGGCGCCCGGCTCGCGCGCCTGCGTGGACCAGAACCGCGCGCGGTCGACCCAGTCCCGTCGCGCGGCGACGAGCATCCCGCCGCCCGTCGTGGTGATGATCTTGTTCCCGTTGAACGAGAACGCGGCGACGTCGCCGAACGACCCCGCGGGCGCCCCGTGGTACGTCGCCCCGAGCGCCTCGGCGGCGTCCTCGAGCAGCGGCACGCCGTGCGCGCGGCACGCCTCCAGGATCGGCGCGAGGTCGGCGCACTGGCCGTAGAGGTGGACCACCACGACCGCCCGCGGCGGCCTCCCTCGGCGGGCGCGGTCCTCGAGCGCCTCGGCGAGGAGCGCCGGGCTCATCATCCAGGTCGCGGGATCGCTGTCCACGAACACGGGCGTGGCGCCGAGGTAGCGGATGGGGTTCACGCTCGCGACGAACGTGAAGTCCGAGACGAGCACCTCGTCGCCGGGCGCGACCCCGAGGAGCCGCAGGCCGAGGTGCATGGCGGCGGTGCCGCTCGCGAGCGCCACCGCGGGCCGCCCGATGCGCTCCGCGAACGCGCGCTCGAAGGCGTCGAGGTTCGGGCCGACGGTGGAGAGCCAGTTCGAGGCGAACGCCTCGCGCACGTAGCGCTCCTCGCTGCGTCCCATGTGCGGCACCGACAGGTACGTCCGCGTCATCCGCTCGCCCTCCCCCGTCGCGCGACCCCGCCCTCAGCCCGCGGCGTGGCGCGCGGCGAGCTCCGTCCGCAGGAGCTTGCCCGCCTCGTTCCGAGGCAACGCCTCCACCCACGTGAACGTGGCGGGGACCTTGTAAGGCGGCAGCTGCTCGCGGCAGTGCCGGCGCAGGTCCGCCTCGCTGGGCGTGTTGCCGGGGCGACCGACGACGAACGCAGCGGCGACCTCGCCCATCAGGTCCTGCTTCACGCCGATGACGGCCGCCTCCGCGACCGCGGGGTGGGTCGCGATGACGTGCTCGATCTCCACGGGGCTCACCCGGTGACCGCCGATCTTGAGGATCTCCTTCGAGCGCCCCTGGTGGAAGAGGAAGCCGTCGGCGTCGCGCAGCGCGAGGTCACCCGTCCAGAGCCACCCGTCGCGGAGGATGGCCGCGGTCTCGGCGGGCTCGTCGAGGTAGCCCTGGGTCACGTTGTCGCCGCGCGCCACGAGGTGGCCCACCGCTCCAGGCGGCAGCTCGCGGCCCGCGTCGTCCACGACGCGGAGCTCGACGCCGGGGATGGGGACGCCGATGGAGCCCTTCTTCTCCTCCGCGCGGTCGGGCGGGAGGTAGGCGAGCCGCGCCGTCGCCTCCGTCTGGCCGTACATGACGAACAGCTCCGCGGGTCGAAAGGCCTCGCGCACCCAGGCGATCGTGTCGGGCGCCATGGCGCCCCCGGCCTGCGTGAGGTAGCGCAGCCGCGGGAACGCCATGGACGAGACGTCCACCTGCCTGCGGACGATCTCGAACGTGAGCGGGACGCCGGCGAACCCCGTGCACCCCTCCGACGCGAGGGACTCCAGGACCACGCGCGGGAAGGCGAAGCGATTGTCGAGGAACACCGAGCCGCCCGCGAACAGGTGCGTCTGCAGCACGCTGCGGCCGTAGCAGTAGTAGAGCGGCAGGACGAGCAGCGCGCGATCGTCGGCGCACAGCCGGAGGTACTGCACGATCGAGCGGGTGTTCGCGTCGACGTTCCGGAACGTCTGCACGACCCCGCGTGGCCTCCCCGTGCTGCCCGAGGTGTAGAGGATGAGCGCGGGCCAGTCGGCGCGCGGCTCGGCCCGCGGCGGCGGCGGCGCGGGCTCGACGCTGCCGTCCTCGAGGACGAGGGACACCGGCGCGCCGCGCAGCCCGTCCGGAACCGTTCGGGTCGCGTCGCCCTGCAGCACCCAGAGGTGCTCGAGCCGTCCCTGCGCGAGCACCTGCCCCCAGAGGCGCGCGTCGCGGCCCCAGACGACCGCGTGCCGGGCACGGCTCTGCGCCACTACGCCCGAGAGCACCTCGGCGCCGAACTCCCGGTTCACCTCGACGCACGTCCCTCCGAGCATGTTCACCGCGAGCCCCGCGACGACCGTGGCGGGGGTGTTGGGCAGCGCGAGGACGACCCGATCGTGCGGCCCGACGCCGTTCGCCGCGAGGTGACCCGCGAGGGCCCGCACGCGCGCAGCGAGGTCGCCGTAGGTGAGGCGCACCGCGGGGGTGGCGATCGCCGGCGCGTCGGGCTGGCGCTCGGCGTGCGAGAAGAGCCACTCGTGCAGGAGCGAGGATTCCACCGGGCCTCCGTCGCGGACGCGAGCGCGTCGCGCGCCGCGTACGTACGCGTCCCAACGTGTGCACCGGAACGGCTCGCGTGCACGCCTCGCGAGGAGTCCCGTGCTCGCCCGAGGCGCTCGGGGACATCGCGCCGCGCGCCCCAGGATTGCGATCGCATTCCCCCGATGCCCGGGACATGTCGCCGAACCCGTCGTGATTATTCTCGACCGCACGATGTTCTCGCGAGACGTGCTGCGGATCGACCCTGCCGGTGTCGCCGAGCAGATCCAGACGACCCTGCGGGAGCAGGTCCTCGGGTCGCTGCGCCGGCGGGGCGCCGTCGTGGGCCTGTCGGGCGGGGTCGACAGCTCCGTGGTGGCGACGCTGTGCACGCGCGCCTTCGGCCCGGATCGCGTGGTCGGGCTGCTGATGCCGGAGCGCGACTCCTCGGGCGACGCCCTCAGGCTCGGCGCGATGGTGGCGGACCGCCTGGGGATCCGCCACGTCGTCGAGGACGTCGGCCCCGCCCTGGAGGCGCTCGGCTGCTACGAGCGGCAGCTCGAGGCGATCCGGGCCGTCTACCCCGAGTACGGGCCCGGATGGCAGTGCAAGCTCACGCTGCCTTCCCTGCTCGAGGGCGATCGCCTCAACGTCACGACGCTGACGGTCGCGGACCCGCGCGGGATGCAGCGGAGCTCGCGGATGCCGCCCGCCGCCTACCTGCAGCTCGTGGCCGCCACGAACTTCAAGCAGCGGGTGCGCGCGATGGTGGAGTACTACCACGCGGATCGCCTGAACTTCGCGGTGGTGGGCACCCCGAATCGCCTGGAGTACGACCAGGGCTTCTTCGTGAAGCAGGGGGACGGCGCCGCCGACCTGAAGCCCATCGCGCACCTGTACAAGACCCAGGTCTACGCGCTCGCCGAGCACCTCGGGGTGCCGGCGGAGGTCCGCAGCCGACCGCCCACCACGGACACCTTCTCCCTCGCCCAGACCCAGGAGGAGTTCTACTTCGCGTTGCCTTACGCCGACATGGATCTGTGCCTCTGGGCGCACGACCACGGCACGGCGCCCGCGGAGGTCGGCGCCGTCACCGGGCTCACCGCCGAGCAGGTGGAGCGGGTCTATCGCGACATCGAGGCGAAGCGCCGGGCGAGCCGGTACCTGCACCAGGCTCCGCTGCTCGCGGACGACCGCCGGGGGCCGTAGGGATGTGCGGGATCGCCGGCTTCGTGGCGCTACGCGAAGGCCTGCCTCCGCAGTCGCTCGACGAGCTCACGGCCATGGTCTCCGCCCTGCGCCATCGCGGGCCGGACGAGTTCGGCCTGTATCGGGACGCGCACGCGGGCCTGGGCCACGCGCGGCTCTCGGTCATCGATCTCCTCACCGGGCAGCAGCCGCTCTGCAACGAGGACGGATCGCTGTGGGTGACGTTCAACGGAGAGATCTTCAACTACGTCGAGCTGCGCGCGGAGCTCGAGGCGCTGGGGCACCGCTTCCGGACCCGGAGCGACACGGAGGTCATCGTCCACGCGTACGAGTCGTGGGCCGAGCAGGCCTTCGAGCGCTTCAACGGACAGTTCGCCATCGCGCTCTGGGACTCGACGGAGGAGACGCTGATCCTCGCCCGCGATCGGCTCGGGGTCCGCCCGCTGTACCTGTGCGAGCACGGCGGCCGGCTGTGGTTCGCGAGCGAGGTGAAGGCGATCTTCGCCGGCGCTCCCGCGCTCACGCGCGCGTTCGACCCCGTGGGCCTCGCCGAGACGTTCACCTTCTGGACCGTGGTGCCCCCCCAGTCCGTGTTCCAGGGGGTCACGGAGCTCGAGCCGGGTCACGTGCGCAGGATCTCGCGGCGGGGCACGGTGGACCGGGCGTTCTGGACGCCCCGCTACGCCGAGGGGGCCGCGCCGGCGAGCTCGCCGGGCGAGGCCGCGGAGCGCGTCCGCGCGGCGCTCGAGGACGCCGTGCGCCTGCGCATGCTGCGCGCCGACGTGCCGGTGGGGAGCTACCTCTCGGGCGGCCTCGACAGCTCGCTCGTGGCCGCGCTGGGACGCCGCGTGAGCGGCGGGAGGTTCTGCACGTTCTCGGTGCGGTTCGAGGATCTCGAGTTCGACGAGACGCCCTACCAGCGCGCCGTCGCGGAGCGCCTCGAGAGCGAGCACCACGAGCTCGTCGTCAGCCGCGAGGACATCCGCGCGGCGTTCCCCGCGGTGGTCGCGCACGCGGAGCGTCCGCTGCTCCGCACCGGTCCGGCGCCGCTCTTCCTGCTCTCGCGGCAGGTGCGAGAGGCGGGCATCAAGGTGGTCCTGACCGGCGAGGGCGCCGATGAGATGTTCGCCGGGTACGACCTCTTCCGGGAGGGAAAGATCCGGCGCTTCTGGGGTCGCCAGCCCGAGTCGGCGCTGCGCCCGCGCCTGCTCGAGCGGCTCTACCCCTACCTGGTCCGTTCACCGGTCTCGCAGCGAACCCTCGCCCGCGAGTTCTTCGGGCGCGGGCGAGCCCAGTGGGACACACCCGGCTTCGCGCACCAGCCGCGCTGGCAGAGCGCGGCGGCCCTGCAGCGGCTCTTCAGCGCCGAGCTGCGAGATCGGCTGCGGCGCGTGGACGTCGTGGAGCGGCTGCTCGCCTCGGTTCCCGCCGAGTTCCCCGGCTGGTCTTCCCTGGCCCAGGATCAGTATCTGGAGGCGCGGACCCTCCTCTCCGGCTACCTGCTCTCGTCGCAGGGCGACCGGATGCTCATGGCCCACTCGATCGAGGGCCGGTTCCCGTTCCTCGACGCCCACGTGGTGGAGCTGGCGAACGGGCTGCCCGACGCGTTCAAGCTGCGCGGCCTCGACGAGAAGCACGTCCTGAAGCGGGTCGCGCGAGGCCTCGTCCCGGACGGAGTCGTCGAGCGATCCAAGCAGCCCTATCGCGCTCCCGACGCGCAGGCCTTCGTGGGCCCCGGCGCTCCGGGCTGGATCGAGGACCTGACGAGCGAGCGGGCAGTCGGGAACGCCGGCGTCTTCGATCGCGGCGCGGTCGCGCGCCTGTGGCGCAAGTGCCAGGCGTCGGCGGCCGGCGGGCAGCTCTCCAATTTCGACAACATGGCCCTCGTCGGCGTGCTTTCGACGGCGCTGCTCCATGAGCAACTCATCCGGCAGGTGCCTTCGCGGGCGCCGGGGGTGGAGTTCCGGACGTTCGTCGACAGGTTGTCCGGAGCGTGCGGCCGGCCCGGATCGGGCATGGCAGCGGGGGTGTGAGGTGACGGTCCAGCAACGCATCAGGGCGTTCATCCTCGAGAACTTCTACGTGAGCGATCCGGCGGAGCTCGCCGACGACGCCCTCCTGGTCACGAGCGGATTGGTGGACTCCACCGGGGTGCTCGAGATCATCGCCTTCGTCGAGGAGGAGTTCGGCATCCGCGTCCGCGACGACGAGACGACGCCCGACAACCTCGAGTCCATCGAGCGGATCGCCTCCTTCGTCGCGCGGAAGCGGCAGGCGAACGGCCCGACGTCGTTCACGAGCGGGGACGTCTCAGCGGCGTGAGGGACGCCGCGGAAGCGGCGAAGCCGCTCGCGGCGGCGCACGGGACCCGGCGGGCAGGGGCGGGGGCGCAGCCACCGTTCGAACAGCCGGCACGCTCACAGGTTCCTCCACGAGAGCCCCGCCAGGTTGTAGCCCGTGAGCAGCTTCTGGATCTGGAAGCCCAGCCCCATGAACGCGTTGAGCGACGGGACGTTGTCCTTGCGGATGTAGGCGTTGCAGGCGCGGAACCCCTCGCGCTTCGCGAGGTCGAGCACGAAGTGGTTCACGGTGGGGAACACCGACAGCCCCCTGAACCGGGGGAAGATGAAGATGTTCTCGACCATGGCCTCGTCGCTCCGCAGCGGGTAGTAGAGGCGCCGGCGCTGCCGCTCCAGCAGCGCGTTGTCCTGCGGGCGGAGCAACCACTGCATCGAGACGAGCTCGTTCTGCGGGCTCCGCCCGATGTAGCAGCTGGAGAACCCGGCCCGATGGAAGAGGACGCGGGCGACGACCTCCTTGCGGGAGGCCAGGTCGAGCGCTCCGAGACCTCTCACGATCTCGTCGAGGTCCGCCTCGGTCGCCAGCTCGCAGCGAATGTCGGAGCGCAGCCGAGGGAAGCGAAGGCGTCCCATCGGCGCTCTCAGATGATAGAAGTGATCCTGATAGGCGACGCGCTTCAGCAGGTACACCAGCGGGACGGTGAACCCCAGGCTGGACACGACCAGGCGGACTCTGTCGAGCGACGACGAAGCTGGCATGTCGACCACCTTCCACCTCGCCAGCGCCCGGAAGTCGTGCCGGTGGGCGCGAACCCTCTTCGCCTCTCCGTGCGCGTCAGGCGCGGTACGCAGGGAAGAAGCCGGTCCTCGGGCGCCAGGGCTTCCCCTCGCGTGAGGCGTGCGCCGCGCGAGCGTCGGCGAGCTCGCGGCAGGCGACCTCGTCGTGGACGAGCGCGGCGACGCGAAAAGGCACCGCTCCGCGCCGGTCGAAGGCCCGCTTGTACCGGTACAGCCCGTCGTCCGGCTCGTGCCCGCCGCCGAGCACGTACCGGCGCTTCCCCTCGCCCATCGACCACTCGGCGATCCGGTGCTTGACGAGGTAGCTCGGTCCGAGCGCGAACGCCTCCTCGAGCGTGCCGCCGAGGAAGTAGTACACGTGCTCGTCCGCGCAGAGCACGAGGTCCGAGGAGACCACCTTCCCCCCGGCGCGCGCGTGGAAGAAGACGAAGCGGCCGCCGAGCCGCGTCACGATCGACTCGAAGAACGACCGAGGGAAGAAGTAGAACTCGTCCGCGCGCCGCCGCTGCATGGTGTGCGTGTACACCTCGAAGAACGCGTCGAGCCCGCTGCCGTCGCGGTCGACCTCGACCGTCACGCCGGCGGCCTCCGCGAGCCGCACCCACTTGCGCACCTTCGACTCGTAGTTGCGCCACAGGCCCTCGCTGCCGCCGTCGAGGCGCACGACCACGTTCTGCGATCTCACCTCGACCCGACCCGGCATGGGGGCGAGCTGCTCCGCGAACAGCGACAGGCGGGCGAAGGTCGTGACGATCCGCTCGTCGCGGCACCACTCCCCGTACGCGGCCCAGAAGGCGGCCTGATCCCGCACTCCGCCGCCGCACACGAAGGGCCCCCCGTAGCCATAGGGCGTGATCGCGTCCCGGCGCAGCTCCCCCCGGCGCGCCCAGGGCTCGAGGGCGAGCGGCCGGAGGATGAGCGGGAACAGGATGGCGCCACCCTCGTCCTCCCCCACCACGCACACGGCGCGATCCCCGGGCCGCGCGAACAGCTGCGCGTATTCGGGGCGAGTCACGACCTCCTTGGCCGGCCAGGCGCTCCAGATCGCGAGCCAGGTGGCGACGTCGCCCGCGTCTGCTGCGTCGAGGACCCGGAACCTCACCCGCGGCCACCTTCCGCGCCCGGGGCGCTGCGCCCGCCCGCCTGCATCCCGGGCTGCGCGCGCGCGGCGGCGGGCTCGCCGCCCGCGGGAGCGCCGCTCGTGCGGACCGTTCCTGGGAGCGGGAACCCGATCTCGGCGATGTCCTGCGTCTCGTGGACGTCCGAGCGGCGCAGCACCTGATACACCGTCAGCGCGAGGATCCGGAGGTCGAGCCGGAGGCTCCAGTGGTCGACGTACCAGACGTCGAGCGCGAGCCGCTCCTTGAACTTGAGCGCATGGCGGCCGTTGACGGCCGCCCACCCCGTGACCCCCGGGCGCACGTCGTGCCGGCGCCGCTCGTCCGGCGTGTACTGGTCCAGGTACTCGACGAGCAGGGGCCTGGGCCCCACGAGGCTCATCTCGCCTCGGAGGACGTTCCAGAGCTCGGGGAGCTCGTCCAGGCTGGTGGCGCGCAGGAAGCGTCCGAGGCGGGTCACCCGCTGCGCGTCCGTCTGGTACCAGACCTCGTCCGCGCGCGGAGGGCGCATCGTCCGGAGCTTGTAGATCGTGAAGGGCGCGCCGCCGAGCCCCGGCCGAGTCTGACGGAACAGGATGGGGCGCCCCTGCGTGACGAGGATCGCGGCTCCGGCGACCGCGAGGACCGGCGAGGCGAGCACGAGCCCCACCCCGGCTCCGCAGACGTCGAGCGCCCGCTTCACCTTCAGCGCGATGCCCCTGCTCACGTTCAGGACGGGCTCCCTGCCGTGGTGAACCGGCCGCTGGAGGCGAGGGCGCGAGCCCTGTTCCACCCGGCGTTCCCTTGCGCGGCACTTGACGGTATTGCCGGAGCCCTCCCCTTACACGGGCCATCATGGGACCGGACCGCGGACCGCGGACCGCGGGCCGCGCGGCGCTCCGCGGCGGCCGGGCTTCCGCGCGCGATCCGCCCGAAGCGGTCGCCCCGCTCGAGCTCGCCTCCTCGCCGCCCCATTCGCGCTCATTGCCGTTCGCCTGCCGCGCCCAGATCGTCGGCGGTGCGGTCTCGTCGAGTTCGGGCCAGCCGCGAGGACCCATGCCGCCCGTCTCCATCCACGCCCGGCTCGTCTCCGGCACGCCGGGCAGCACGCCCCCCGGCGGACGCGCTCCCCATGCACCGAGCGTGACCCGAGCCCCGGGGACACGCGCATGACCTCGGGCACTCGCTCGGTCGAGCGCCTGGACGCGCCGGAGTCCGGGCGGCCGGCACCGCACGTCGTCGCCCTCCCCCCGGAGCAGGCCGCGCCCGCCGTGGCGGTGCCCCGGGCCCGCATGAGCCTCCGGCGAAACGTGCTGTGGACCCTCGCCGGCAACGGCGTCTACGGCGGCTGCCAGTGGGCGATGCTGATCGTGATCGCGAAGCTCGGGACGCCCGAGATGGTCGGCCAGTTCGCGCTGGCCTTCGCGGTGACCGCCCCCGTGATCATGGCCGCGAACCTGAACCTGCGCGGCGTACAGGCGACCGACGCGCGCGAGGCCTACGGCTTCGGCGACTACCTCGCCCTCCGCCTGCTCTCGCTGTCCCTTGCGGTCGCGCTGCTCGTGACGCTGGCGGTGGTCGTGTACCCCGGCGCCACCGGGATCGCGATCGTGACCGTCGCCGCGGCCAAGAGCGCGGAGTCCCTGAGCGACGTGTACTTCGGGTTCATGCAGCGCCACGAGCGGATGAGCCTCATCTCCCGCTCCCACATGGTGAAGGGGCTGTCGTCGCTCGCCGGGCTCGCGGCCGGCCTCCGCTTCGGACGGTCCCTGACGTGGGCCGTGGTCGGCGTGGCCGCCGCCTGGATCGCCGTGCTGGTGCTCTACGACATCCCCCAGGCCAACCGGCTCGCGAGGGCCGTGCACGGCGGCCCGCTGCGCGCCCGCTGGCGGTGGCCGGCGTTGCGCACGCTCTCCCGGATGGCGCTGCCGCTCGGGTTCGCCGCGCTCCTGTCGTCGCTCCTGACGAACATCCCGCGCCTCTTCGTCGAGCGGCTGCTCGGGGCGCGAGAGCTCGGCTTCTTCGCGGCGGCCGGGTACCTCATGATCATCGGGGCGCGCTTCATGACGGCCCTCGGCGAGTCCGCGAGCCCCCGGCTGGCGTCGTACCACGCGAGCGGCGAGGGGCGGCGCTTCCGTCGCCTCCTCCTGCGGATGATCGGGCTCGTCTCGGGCGTCGGCGCCGTCGCGCTCGCGGTCGTCGCGCTCCTGGGCCGGCCCCTGCTCGCGGCGCTCTACCGCCCGGAGTACGCCACGCAGGCGTACGTGCTGCTCGTCCTCATCCTCGCCGCCGTCATGGGCTACGCGGCCGTGCTGCTCCAGTACGCCATGACCGCGCTGCGCGCGCTCCGGATCCAGCCGCTCATCCTGGCCGCCAGCGCGATCGTGTCGGCGCTCGCCTGCGCCGTGCTGGTGCCGCGCCACGGCAACATGGGCGCGGCGGTCGCGATGTGCTGCGGGGCGGCCGTCCAGGTGGCGGGGAACGCCTGGGCGACCCGCGTCGCGCTGCGGGACCTCCGGTCGGCGGCATGACGGGCACGCCTGGCACCTCGAGGCTCGCTGCCGCCGCGTGCGGCGTGCTCACCGCGGTGTACCTGCTCGTCGGTCGCTGGACGCTCTCCCGCCTCGGCGACGCCGCCACGGAGCACCCGTTCTACACCGAGGTTCGCTTCTGGGTGGTGCTGCTGCTCGTGTGCGTGTCGCTCATGGCGAAGGCCCAGCCGTCGGCGGGGGCGCGCGGCCGCGGAGGGCTGACCGTCCCGGCCCTCTTCGTGTTCTTCACGTACTGGGTGGCCACGGCCGCGTGGGCTCCGGACCCCGTGCTCGCCGCCGTCAAGCTGTACGAGGTCGTGCTCGTCGCGGCGGCCACCTTCGGCCTCGCCCGGGCGCTCTGGAGCGACGACTCGGGGCGGGTGCTGCGCTGGATGTGGGCGGGCGTGCTGGCGGTGGCCGGGCTCCTGGCGACGGTCGCGCTGGTGCGTCTCGTCACCTCTGGCGCGGTCGGGGAGCGCCTGTCCGTGATGGGCGGCGGGCCGAACTCCTTCGCGCGGCTCATGGGCTACCTCGCGCTGGCGGCGCTGTTCTTCTGGAGGCGCCACGGCCGCTCCTGGCTGTTCATGCCGATCGCCGCGATCTCGCTCGTGCTCGTGATGCTGAGCGGCTCACGCGGGGGGCTCATCGCGCTCGTCCTCGGGGTCGGCGTGTTCCTCGTGTCGGAGCTGCGGAACGCGAGGCGCCTCGTGCCCGGCTTCGTGCTCGCCGCGGTGGTGTTCGCGATCACCGCCACCTACTCGCCCATCGGCGCGGCGGCGCTCGAGACCTACGAGCGCCGCGTCAATCAGCTGCTGCTGCAGGAGCAGTACACGTCCGGACGGACCCGGCTCTACCGCTCCGCCTACCAGCTCGCGCTCAAGGAGCCGGTGTTCGGCGACGGGCTCGCCGCGTTCTCCGGGCGGCGGCTCGGGGTGTACCCCCACAACCTGTTCCTGGAGGCGTTCTGCGAGGCCGGGATCCTCGGCGTGGCGCTGCTCTCGCTGACGTTCGGGGCGGGCGCCGTCGCCTCCCTCCGGGGGGAGCGCCGGCCGGACGGCTCCGCGCTCGCGGGGTTCGCCTTCATGCTCGTCGCGGCGCAGTTCAGCGGCGACCTGTTCGACAGCCGGGCGCTGTTCGCGTTCCTCCTGCTGTCCAGCGTCCAGCCGCCGGCGGCGGCCCCGGTCGCCGCCGGGCCGCCATCACTCCGGGCGGAGCTCGCCTCCCGAGCCGGTCCGTGATCGGACGCGGCGTAGAGATGAGGACCATGCGCGAACGAAGAAAGATCCTGCACGTCGTCGGGGCGCGGCCGAACTTCATGAAGATCGCGCCCGTGATGCGGGCGATCGCCGGCGCGGGGTTCGCCGATCAGCGGCTCGTCCACACCGGCCAGCACTACGACGCGGCGATGTCGGACGTGTTCTTCTCCGACCTGGGGCTCCCCGAGCCCGACCTCCACCTCGGAGTGGGCTCGGGCTCGCACGCGGAGCAGACCGCGAGGGTCATGGTGGCGTTCGAGCGCGTGTGCGTGGACGAGCGGCCCGACCTCGTCGTGGTCGCCGGCGACGTCAACTCCACGATGGCGTGCGCGATCGACTGCGCCAAGCTGCGCATCCCGTGCGCGCACGTCGAGGCGGGGCTCCGGTCCTTCGACCTGGAGATGCCGGAGGAGGTGAACCGGATCGTCACCGACCGCCTCTGCGACGTCCTCTTCACGCCCTCGGCCGACGGCGACGAGAACCTGCGGAACGAGGGCGTCGATCCGGCCCGGATCTTTCGCGTCGGGAACGTGATGATCGACTCGTTGCTCGAGCACCTGCCGAGGGCGCGCGAGACGCGCGCGCTCTCGAGGGCGGGGGTCCGGGCCGGCGACTACGCGGTCCTGACGCTCCACCGGCCCTCGAACGTGGACGATCCGGAGGTGCTCCGGGGCATCTTCGACGCCCTGGAGGAGGTCCAGCGGCGGCTCCCCGTCGTGTTCCCCGTGCATCCGCGCACGCGCGCCCGGCTCCAGGAGTTCGGCCTCGGCGGGCGGGTCGAGGCGCTGCGCGGACTGCACCTCTGCGAGCCGCTCGGTTATCTCGACTTCCTGGGGCTCACCTCGCAGGCGAGGCTCGTCCTCACCGACTCGGGCGGTCTCCAGGAGGAGACGACGGCGCTGGGCATCCCCTGCCTCACGCTCCGCGAGAACACCGAGCGCCCGATCACCGTCACCGAGGGGACGAACGAGCTCGTGGGCACCGACCCGGGGGCGATCGCCGCCGCGGCGTCACGCGCGCTCGACGGAGGGAGCCGGCCGGGCCGCGTCCCGGCCCTCTGGGACGGGAAGGCGAGCGAACGGATCGCCCGCGTGATCGCGAGCCTCGCGTGGACACGAGCCGGAGAGACGGACGGGCCGGGCGAGCCGCCCCGGCTGGCTGCCGGCGTGAGGCACGGGAGGGGAACGTGAGGATCCTCGTCATCCACCAGTACTACGGCATGCCCGGGCGCGCCTGCGGGTCGCGCTTCAACGAGCTCTCGCGGCTCTGGTCCGAGGCCGGTCACCACGTGACGGTCGTGGCCGGGACGATCCAGCACTCCACCGGCAAGGTGCCCGAGCAGTACAAGGGGCGCTGGAACACCCGCGAGCGGGACGGCAAGGTCGACGTCTGGCGCTGCTACGTCCCGGAGCTCTACGGCAAGGGCTATCTCGGGCGCGCGTGGGGGTTCTTCGCCTTCATGTTCTCCGCCGCGACGGCGGCGCTCCGCGCCGGAAGCCCCGACGTGGTCATCGCCACCTCGCCGCCGATCGTGGTGGCGGTGCCGGGCTGGCTCGCAGCCAGGGCGCGCGGCGCGCGGCTCATCTTCGAGATCCGCGATCTCTGGCCCGAGAGCGCGGTCACGACGGGCGTGCTCCGCGAGAAGGCCGTCTTGACGCGCCTCCTCTACCGTCTCGAGCGCTGGTCGTGCCGGGTGGCGGACCGCATCAACGTGCTCACCCCCGCCTTCCGCGACGATCTCCTGCGCCGCGGCCTCGCCCCGGCCGAGAAGATCATCTGCGTCCCGAACGGCGCCGATCTCGACCAGTTCTGGCCGGGCCCCCGGGAGAACGCGGTGCGCCGCGAGCAGGGCTGGGGCGATCGCTTCGTCGTCATGTACGCCGGCGCCCACGGCAGGGCCAACGCCCTCGGCCAGCTCGTCGACGCGGCGGAGCGGCTGCGGGACCGCCCCGACATCCTCATCGCGACCGTCGGAGACGGCACCGAGCGCGCCAGGCACGAGCGCGCGGCTCGCGAGAAGGGCCTGACGAACATCGTCTTCTGCGGAGAGCAGCCGAAGGCGCGCATGCCCGAGTTCGTCAACGCCTGCGACGTCGGCGCCGCGGTGCTGCAGGACAACCCGACCTTCCGCACCGTCTACCCGAACAAGGTCTTCGACTACATGGCCTGTGCTCGCCCGACGCTCCTCGCCATCGACGGCGTGGCGCGCGCGATGGTGTGCACGGACGCGCGCGCCGGGGTCTTCGTTCCCCCGGAGGACGGGCGGGCGATCGCCGAGGCGATCCGGCGGCTCGCCGACGATCCCGTGGCGTGCGCGGAGATGGGGCGCAACGGGCGAGCCTGGGTCGAGGCGAACGCCGCTCGCCAGGCGCTCGCGGCGCGGTATCTCGAGTCGATGAAGGAGCTGGTCGGCACGCCGCGAGCCGGCCGCCGGCCGCACGAGAGCGCCGCCCAGACCTGAACGCGCGAGGGCCTCCAGCGACCGGAGCCGCTGGAGGCCCTCATCGCGGATCGAGGACGACCCGCGAGCCGCTACCGACCGTTGAGGATCTTCGCGTTCAGCGCCGCGTTCCCGTAGAGCTGCATGCCCTGCCCGACCGGATGCGACTCGAGCCGCTTCTGGACGGCGACGTCGTAGCGGCCGAGCTTGCAGAAGCCGTCGTTGAACCAGCCGTTCCCCGCGCCGCTGCCATCCACGTACTGCCCGTACTGGTAGCCGGTCGAGGTGGAGATCCAGATGTGGTCGAGGAGCGTCTTCGACAGCGCGTGAACGTCGGCGTCGGTCCACTCGATGCCGAGGTCGTGCGCCTCCACGATGTAGGCGATGACGTTGTTGCCGTGGCTGACGTCCTGCCCGGGGGCGGCGCTGGAGCCCCAGACGTCGCTCCAGAAGTACGCGCCCGGGTCTCCGGCGGCGGGCTTCATCTGCTGCCGCAGCGACGAGGAGTAGTTGGGCAGGTGGAGGTTGACGTTGTCCACCACGGTCCGGTACGTCGCGCGCTCGGCGGGATCCGAGCTGAGCACCCAGAGATCCGCCGCGATGAACGCCCAGTGGGACGCCATGTGGGTCCTGCTGCGGTACAGGTTCTCCGAACCGCGGGTTGCCCACTTCTCGAAGATGTTCTTCTTCGTGAACGCGAGGACGTCGTCGTAGGTCTTCCGGTAGCCGGGATCCGCGTAGACCGCCGGGTTGTTGCGCATGACCCGGAGCAGCTTCGTCACGTACCTGAAGCAGTAGCTCTCCGTGAGCGGGTACTCGCCGCCGACCAGGCTCGTGTCGTACGGGTGATCCCACGCCCCCCAGCCCAGGTAGCCGTCCTTGAACTGGCTGTTCGGCAGGGACGAGGAGGGGACGGCGCTGGCGATGACGTTGTGGATGTAGAGGAGCGCGCGATCGAGGTACTTCGTGTTCCCCGTCGCCTCGAACATCGCGGTCAGGCCGTCGATGCCGTACGCGAGGTTGTAGTACTTCCAGCTGTTCCCCGAGGTGCTCAGCGGGAGGTACGTGTTCACGTTCTCGCTGTCCCAGCTCTGCAGGAACAGGCTCTCCCACTGCGCCACGGTCCGCAGGCTCGGGTCCGCGGGGGTCGTCGGGCCGGACGGCGCGGGCGTCGGGGCGACCACCGGCGCGGACACCGTCACGGAGCCGGTGGCCTTCCGGGTCGGGTCGGCGACGCTCGTCGCCGAGACCCGGTACGTGCCGCCGGTCGCGGGCGCGGTGTAGACGCCGGTCTGGGCGTCCACCGTGCCGAGGGAGCCGCTCTCCACGGCCCACCGGACCGAGCGATCGATGGTCCCGACCACGACCACGTCGGCGACGAGCTGAACCGTCTGCCCCGCGGCCACGGCGGTATCACGTACCGTCACGCTCGTGATGCTCGCGGCGGGGACGCCGGTGCCCGCGAAGTCGACGGCGGCGAGCGGATCCGCCTGGGTCGCGCTCTTCACGACGAGCCTGCCGCTCGACGGCCCGCTGGCGGTGGGCGTGAACCTCACCGTCACCGTCGCAGCGGCGCCGGGCGCGAGGGTGGTGGGCAGGCTTCCGCTGGAAGCCGTGAACCCCGTCCCGGTCGTCGCGACCTCGGACACGGTCACCGGCGCGCTGGAGGGGTTCGTGAGCGTGACGCTCTGCGCGCTGTAGCTCCCGATCGTCACGTCCCGGAAGTCCAGGGCGGTCGGCGTCGTGCCGAGCGACACGGCCGGGGACAGCCCGTTCCCGCTGAACTCCACGACGGCGAGCGGACGCGGCTGGGTGCCGTTGATGGACACGCTGCCAGCCACCGCGCCCGCGATGCTCGGGGCGAACGCGACCGTGAGGGTGGCGCTCTCCCCCGCCGCGATGGTGGCGGGCAGCGTGAGCCCGCTGGCGGTGACGTCCCGGCCGAGCACCGAGATGCTCGTGACCTGGGCGGGGCGGCTCGAGGAGTTGGTCACCGTGACGACCTGCTGGGCGATCGCCCCGACCGGCACGTCCGGGAAAACGAGCGCACCCGGTGCCGCGTCCAGCTGGTTCGCGTACTTCACGCCCCTTCCGTTGAACCGGACGAGCGTGGTCGAGCCGGTCTGGGCGGAGCTGCTCACAGAGATCGCGCCGGCGACGTCACCCGACGTCACGGGGGCGAGCTCCACGAACAGGCTCGTCTGCTCGCCCGGGGCGAGCGTCACCGGCAGCGCTCGACCGGAGGTGATGGCCCACTTCCCGGTGGGGGTCACGTCGGTGATCGTGAGCGGAGCGGCGGAGGTGTTGGTGAGCGTGACCGTCTGCGCCGCGTCGCCAGCCACGTCCACCTCGCCGAAGGACACCTCCGACGGGGTCGCCGTCACTGGCTGTGACGACGTATCCCCGCCGCCGCAGGCGACGAGAGCGAGCAGTCCAGCGAGTGTCAGCAAGGCAGCGTGTCCGGCGAAGAACTTGTGCATTCGGGCGTTCCCTTTCATCCCTCTTGGCGGCTCAGCTGCAGGCCCAGCAGGGCTTTCCACGGCTGCTTGCTCCGTGGTCCTGGGGCCGTAGAGACCACGGCAGCCGTGTAGGAGCGAAAGGGTAGCAGGTACGAATATGGCGGAGATTGCTCAGGATTTTGGCAAAGGCCCTGATCTGAATGTCATAGCCGTAAACTTATCGTACGGGTACAAACGAACCCCTGAGTGCGTGCGCACTCAGGAATTCGCTCGTGGTACCGGTGAGTTGACGACCCGCTGCTCCCTCATCCGTGGAGCCCGTGCCGAGAAGGCGCTCGCGGTGCGGGGCGGCGGCCAGGCGGAAGGACGCCGACGAGCTTTGACGATGCGGGGGTGGTGCGAGGGGACGCCGCAGCGACCTGGCAGCGACGACGCGCGCCCGCCGGGCCCCGGCGGGTCCGCGTCTGCGCCATCCGCGCCCCGAAGCGCACCGTCCGCAGTGGGGGCTTGCCGGGCGTGGACGCGAGACGGAAACAAACATCCACTCCACGCGCCCGTGGCGGGCTCGAGGGTGGAGTCACGGCCTCCGGCGCGGAGGCGACGCAATGAGCATGAAGAGGAGAATCGGATGACGGGAGGCGAGGTGCGTCACGCGGTCCGAGGCTTCATCACGGGGGAGCTCATGAGGGCCTCCGAGCACCTCCGGATCGGAGATCGTGACGACCTCATCACCGCAGGTGTCATCGACTCGATGGGGATCATGCACCTCATCGGCTTCCTGGAGTCTACCTTCGCGATCCGGGTCCGGGAGAGCGAGATTCTCCCCGAGAACTTCTCTTCGGTGGAGGCGATCGCGTCCTTCGTGGCCCGCCACCGCTGAGGCGCTCTCCGCTCCTCGGGAACGACCATGACCCCCTCGCTCCCGGTCGCACGGCACGCCTCGCTCGGCCCCTCACAGCGCGACCGCACGGAGGTCCTCGCGCGCGTCCCGCCGGAAGACGAACGGAAATGACCAGCGCCTGGCGGTTCCGGTACCTCCAGTTCCGCGAGTACGCGCGCGACCACGGCCTCGCCGCGGCCTGCCGGTTCGCGCTCCATCGCAGCGAGGAGGCGGTCCCGATCGAGAAGGACCTCTCCGCCCTGAAGCCCGTCGCTGCGCCGCCCGGTCCCGGGCTCGAGCTCTTCGAGATCGGCCCGGAGAACGTGGACCGCTTCGAGCTGGACCACCCGGAGGAAAGCCGCGGCGCGCGCGTGAAGCGCTACGTCGAGCGCGGCTACCGCACCCTCGTGATGACGCGCGGCAGGAAGGTGATCGCCGACTACTGGTACGTGGGCCGGCGCACGGCCCGGACGCGCGGGATCCACCCGCACCTCCGGTGGTTCGGGATAGACCTCGGCGAGGACGACGTCTACATGTTCGACATGCACCTCGCCGCGGACGAGCGCGGCGGCGGCATGGCCACCTACTTCATGTCGCGCGCGCTCCACCACCTCCGCGCCGCGGGCGTGCGCAGGGCGTACGGCTACTACGACGCCGGCAACCTGCCGGCGCTGTGGGTTCATCGCCTCCTCGGCTACCGGGAGCTTCCGCGCGTCACGATCCACAAGTTCCTCTGGCTCGAGACGGCGTTCCCGAAGGTCGCGCGCGTCTCCGGGCGCCCGGCGGGTCCCGACGCGGCCCCTGCGCCCCCGGCGCGCTCGCCATCGTCCGGCGTGGACACCCCGCAGCCCTGACGGATGATGGCCTCACGCGCCGAGATGCGTCCGGTCCTCGTCATGGCAGGGTGGCTCCTCGGCTCGACCATCCTCGCCGGGCTCGCCCTGCGCCCCGCGTTCGGCGACGCGTTCCTCGTCACCCGCTACACCGGCTACGTGATGCCGTGGCTGCTCGCCGTCCTCGTACCCGGCGCCGCCGCCGCGTGGCTCACGCACCACCGGGCCCTCGCGGCCGTGGCGGCCGCCTCGATCGCCATCATCACCGCCGCCCATGCGCCGCTGTTCCGATCGAAGCCCGCCCCTCCGGCTTCCTCCGGCTTCTCCCTCCGGGTGATGAGCTACAACACCTGGTCGAGGAACCTGGACGTGCAGCGGATCGCGCGCGCCATCGATCGACAGCGCCCGGATCTCCTCCTCGTTCAGGAGATCCGGCCGAAGATCTTCGCGGGGGTCGTCGAGGCGCTCCGGGAGGCGAGCGGCGGCGCGGAGGTCCACGTCGCGTACGACCCGCAGCTCCTGCAAGGGATCGTGAGCCGGTACCCCGTGGAGGCGTCGGGCAGCATGAGGACGAAGGGCAAGGCGCAACGAGCGGTGCTGCGATCCCCTGCGGGTCCCATCGCCATCTACAACGTCCACCCGCTGCGCCGCGGCGGATGGCATGACCGTTACTCGCAGATCGAGGCGCTCCTGCAGGAGGACGTGCTCCGGGAGACGGGGCCCGTGATCCTGGGAGGAGACTTCAACGCGCCCGACCGCTCCCAGCTCTACGGCATGGTGACGCGCGCGCTCCACAGCGCCCACGACGATCGCGGGTTCGGGTTCGGCTTCACGTATCCGGCGCACGTCTGGCTCCCGTTCGGCGCGGTCCCCGCCGTGCCGCTCGTGCGCATCGACCACATCTTCTTCTCGGAGGCGCTCGTCGCGATCCGGGCCGAGACGCTCGACGACAGCGGCGGATCCGACCACCGGCCGGTCCTCGCGGAGCTCGCGCCGCGCGCCGCCGAGCCGCAGGGCGTGACGGGCCGCGCGCTCGGCGCGGCCGCCCGACGCCGCCCGTGAGGGCGTTTCGCCCGCGCGACCCTACCCGCCGCCGCCTCCGGGGGGCGGCCGCGGCGCCTCCCCGCGCTCGTGCGGCGGCGGCCTCTCTCCCTCGTCGTCGTCGAGCATCCGGTACTTCGGCCCCTCGGGATCGTCGTACTGCCCGCTCCTCACCGTCCATATGAAGAACAGCCACGCGGCGACCCCGAGCGCCAGCGAGAGGACCACGAGGAAGCCGATCGACATGGAAGGTCTCTAGCCCAGCGCGCCGCGCAGGCGCACCGAGTTCAGCACGACGAAGAGCGAGCTCGCCGCCATCGCCCCGGCCGCCACGATCGGGTGGAGCAGGCCCGCCATCGCGAGCGGGATCGCGATCGCGTTGTAGAAGAAGGCCCAGAACACGTTCTGGCGGATGACGGCCAGGGTCCGGCGCGAGAGCCGGACGAGCTCCGCGACGAGCCGGAGGTCGTCGCGGACGAGCACCGCGTCGGCGCTCTCCATCGTCACGTCGGTGCCGCGCCCCATCGCCGCTCCGACGTCGGCCTGCGTGAGCGCGGGGGCGTCGTTGATGCCGTCGCCCGCGAAGAGCACGCGCCTGCCCTTCGCCTGGCGCCGGGCGACCACGGCGCGCTTCTCCACCGGGCTCGCCTCGGCGATCGCCTCCACCCCGAGCGCGGCCGCGACGGCGCCGGTCGTGATCTGCGTGTCGCCGCTCACGAGGGCGACGCGGACGCCCAGCGCCCGGAGGCGCGCGATCGCCTCGGGCGCCTCGTCGCGCACCACGTCGGCGACCGACAGGAGCGCGGCGACCGCGCCCCGCACCGCGAGGAACGCCACCGTCTCGCCGCGCTCCTCGAGCCCCCGGGCGCGGGCGTCGGCGTCCGCGCCGAGGGAGACGCCGTGGTCGGCGAGGAGGGCGCGGTTGCCGATGAGGATGGAAGCGGCGTCGGCCGGGGTCGAGGTCGGGGTCGGCCACCCGCCCATCTCCCGCACCCGCGCCACCACTCCCCTCCCCGGCACCGCCCGGAACCCCTCCACCTCGACCGCGGCCTCGGGCAGCGCCCTTGCCGCCTCCACGATCGCCCGGCCGACGTGGTGCTCGCTGCGCGACTCCACCGCGGCCGCCAGCGCCAGCGCCGCCTCCCGCCCGAGCGCGGGGTCCACCACGACCACCTCGCGCAAGACCGGCCTGCCGCGCGTGACCGTGCCCGTCTTGTCGAGCAGCACGTCCGTCACCCGCCCGGCGCGCTCGACCACGTCTCCCCCCTTCACGAGGAGCCCGCGCTGCGTCGCGAGCCCGGTGGAGACGATGACCGCGATCGGCGTCGCGAGCCCGAGGGCGCAGGGGCAGGCGATCACCACCACCGAGATGCCGGTCATGAGCGCCCGGTCCACGGGCGCGCCGCGCGCCAGCCAGAAGACGAGCGTCCCCGCGGCGAGGACGAGCATCGCCGGCACGAACACGCCGACGACCCGGTCCGCCACCGCCTGGATGCGCGGCTTCGCGACCTGCGCCTCCTCGACGGCCCGGACGATCCCGGCGAGGACGGTGTCCTTCCCGACGCGCGTGACCTCCACGACGAGGGCGCCCGTCCCGTTCACCGTCCCGCCGATCACGGCCGCGCCGGGCGCCTTCGCGACCGGCCGCGACTCTCCCGTGACGAGCGACTCGTCCACCTCCGACGCGCCGTCGACGACCGTGCCGTCGAGCGGGATCAGCTCGCCGGGCACGACCGCGAGGCGATCGCCCGGACGGATCTCCGCGACCGGGACGCTCCGCGGCTCCTCCCACCCGCCGGCGCCGCGCGCGAGGCGCCGCGCCTCGCGCGGCGCGAGCCGGGCGAGGCGCGCCACCGCCTCGGAGGCCCGGCCCTTCGCGCTCGCCTCCACGAACCGGCCGACGAGCACGAGGGTGGGGATCATCGCGGCGGTGTCGAAGTAGACCTCGCCTCCGCGGAGCATCTGGAACACGGAGTACACGAGCGCCGCGCCGGAGCCGAAGACGACCAGCGAGTCCATGTTGAAGCGCAGGTGGCGGAGCCCGCTCGCGGTCGCGCGGAGGAACGGCGCGCCCGCGTAGAAGAAGACCGGCAGCGTGAGCCCGAGCGAGATCCACTCCATGAGCCGGCGCGTCCCCGCGTCGATCCCCTGGAAGTACCCGGCGTAGAGGGCCGCCTGGTAGATCATGAGCTGCGAGGCGAGGAACCCGGCGGTGCCGAGCCGGACGAGCAGATCCCTCGCCTCCGCCCGCTGCGCCGCCGCCTGCTCCGTGTCGGACCACGGCTTCGGGAGGTACCCCGCGGCGCGGATGCGGCCGAGCACCGTCTCGAGCCCGGCGCGCGCCGGATCCCAGCGCACGCGCGCGCGGTGGGTCGCGTAGTTCACGCGCGCGAAGGTGACGCCCGGCGTCCGCGAGAGGAGCCGCTCGTTCAGCCACACGCACGACGCGCAGCGGATGCCGTCGACGTAGACCTCGATCTCGTCGCCCTCCTCGCCGTGGCGGACCGCCTCGCGGAACGCGGGCAGGTCCGCCTCGAGCCCGTCCGGCCTCACTGGCGCGCCCGGCCCCTCCCACCGCCGCGTGTCGTAGTAGGCGCCGAGCCCCTCCGCGTGCACGAGCTCGAAGACGCCGCGGCAGCCGCCGCAGCAGAACACGTGCGCCCGCCCCGCGATCTCGACGCGGACTTCCTCGCGCTCGGGGAACTCGAGCAGGCAGTGGTCGCAGACCGGCTTCACAGGCCGAGCCCGCGGGCGACGAACACGCCGCCCAGCACCGCGACGAGGAGCCCGCCCGCCCGGTAGAGGACGCCCCGCGCGCGCGCGCCGAGGAGCGCCCCCAGGGCGCCGGCGAGGAGCAGGGCCGGGACGGTGCCGAGCCCGAAGGCGAGCGCGAGGAGGAGCCCCTCGGACGGGCTGCCCGTGCCCGCCGCGCCGAGGAACAGGGTCCACGAGAGGCCGCACGGGAGGAGCCCGAGCGCGAGGCCCGTCGGGTAGAGCCGCCCGGGGCCGCCGCCGGAGAGGAGCCCGCGCACGAGCCGCACGACCCGGGCGGACGCGCGCGCCTCCAGGCGCTTCAGCCCGCCCGAGAGGCCCGCCGCGCCGAGGCCGACCAGGATCATGAGCACGCCCGCGACGACGGCGACGACGTCCTGCAGCCCGGCCAGCCTGCCCGCCACGTTCACGAACGAGCCCGTGAGCCCCATCACCGCGCCGAGCGTCGCGTAGGTGGTGACCCGGCCCGCGTGGTAGGCGAGCTGCCCCGCCAGCGAGCGGCGCGGTCCGAGCGCACCGCTCGCGAGCGCGAACGAGCCGACGAGCGGCCCGCACATCCCGATGCAGTGGCCGAACCCGCCGAGCAGGCCGGTCACGAACGCCATCGCGACGGCGTCGGTCACTCGGCCACCGTGAGCTCGAACCTCGCCGTCCGCGCCGGCGCTTCCGGCGAGGTCACCCTGACCTCCGCCGTCCAGTCCCTCCGCCCGCTCGGGCAGCGCACGAGCACCGCCTTCCCGGCGTGGCGCCCCTCCCCCGCGGGCGCGAGCGCGCTCGCGTTCCGCCCCATCTCCATCCCGTTCATCGCGAAGGAGACCTCCACGGCGGCGCCCGGCGCGCCGCGCACCTCGGCGGCGACCGCGAGCGTGCGCATGGTGCGCAGCGGGCGCGGGCCGAGCTCGAGCGTCACCTCGCCGCCGCCGTCGAGCGGGCGCGTGCAGGGGCCCCGGCCCAGATCGCAGGGGGCCGCGCTCTCCCCTGCGGCGGCGCGCCGGGGGTCCGCCGTGGGCGCGCCGACGTGGACGACCTTCTCGATCCGCACCCGGTCGCCGCCGCGCCGCACGTCGAACCGCAGGAGCCACGGGCCGGCGGCGGGGAGGTCGACCTCCGCCGCATACCGCCCGATCCCGTCCGGCCGCGCCGCCACGGTCTCCACCCCCCGGCTCGTGTCGAGCCGCGCCACGCTCACCGCGATGACGGCCCCGGCGACCGGCCTGCCCTGCCCGTCGGCCACGGCGAACGGGAGCGTCACCTCGCCCGGCGAGGACGGCTTCGCGGCGAGCGACACGTCCCAGCCGAGCGTCGCGCGCGCGTGGCGCTCGGCGTCGTAGCGGAGCCCTTCCTCGTAGGGGTCGGCGACGATCGTCTCCTCCTTCACGCGGGCGCCGATCCAGATCGTCCCGACGACGGCGCCGAGCCCGGCGACCACCGCCCCCGTGAACGCGAGCTTCGTTGCGTGGATCACCTGACCTCCGGGACGACGAGGGAGACCGACTGGCGGTCGCGCTCGACCGCCGCGCCGCCGCGGCGCACCTCGGCGACGAGCTCGGCCGGCACGCGCCCCGCGCGGTCGAGCCCGCGCGCGCTCGCGACGAGCCGGACCTGCCGCCGCTCGCCCGGGCCGAGCTCCACGACGTCCGGGCGGACGGCCACCTCGGCGGCGCCGGCGCGGAGCGCGAGGCCGACGGTGACGGGCGCGCGGCCGTGGTTCTCGAGCGCGACGCTGAAGGCGTTCACGACCCGCCCGTCGGCGGCGCGCCGCGGCGCGAACGCCGCCTCGGCGAGCGCGTTCATGTCCACGAGCCCTCGTCCCGCGACGACCGCGACGAGGAGCGCGAGCGCGGCGGCGGTCGCGCCGGCGAGCGCGAGGACGCCCGGGCGCGCGAGCCTGCGCGGGGTGCCGGGCTCGCCGAGGAAGTAGCCGACGAGATCCGGCGGGCGGCGGAGCTTCGCCATGATGGGCGCGCACGCGTCCACGCACGCGGCGCAGGCGATGCACTCCATCTGCAGCCCGTCGCGGATGTCGATGCCGGTCGGGCACACGCGCACGCACGCGCCGCAGTCGACGCAGTCCGCGGCGCGGCGCCGGTCGTACGCCACGACGAGCGTGTGCCGGTCGAAGAGGACGCCCTGCAGCTTCGCGTACGGGCAGACCGTGGCGCAGAACGTCTGGCGCAGGAAGACGAGGTCCGCGAACAGGACGCCACCCATCGCGAGCCAGGCGCCGCCGAGCACCGGCCCGAGCGTGCCCGCGCCGAGCCTGCGGAAGAACTCCCCGGGTGGCACGAAGTACCAGAGCAGGTTCGCCGCGACGAGGGCGGACGCGAGCGCGACGAGCGCGAGGCCCGCCGGGCGCCGCCAGCGCGGGCGCTTCCGCCGGGGGTCCGGCTCGACGAGGCGGGTGAGCTCCCCGAGGAGCGTCTGCGGACAGGACCAGCCGCACCACACCCGCCCCAGCACGAGCGTCACGAGCAGGAACGCGGCGGTGAGGAGGAGCGTCGCGGCGAGGACCACGAACGCCTCGTCGATCGCGAACGACGCCCCGAAGGCGTGCAGCCGCCCGGCCGGCACGTCGAGGCGCAGCACGCTCTCGCCCCCGACGGAGACGAAGGGCAGCCCGAGCCAGAGGAGCCCCTGGGCGGCGAGAGCGAGCCGGCGCCACCGCTGGAAGCTACCGCTCGTCGTCATCCTCCAGCATCCGGTACTTCGCCTGCTCCACCGTGTGCTTGCGCTTGCGCGAGTAGTAGAAGAGCGCGATCCCCGCGAGCGCGGCGCAGAGCGTGAGGCCGAAGACGAAGTAGGCGGTCTCCGGGCTCATGCCTGCCTCTTCCCCTTCCGGCGCTGGGCGGCGACGAGGAGGACCGCCGCGGTCGCGGGGATCACGGTGAAGGCGAGCGTGGCGAGCACGTTCAGGCCCATCGACGCCCCGCCGCCCTCGAGGTCCTGCGCCTGGGACCAGCCGCCGAGCCCCGGGGTGAACGACCACGCGTACCAGACGCCCCAGACGACGAGGCCCCAGAACAGGACGAGCCAGCCGACGGGGAGCTTGTTCGCGGTCTCCTTCGGCGCCTCGAGCTGGGAGAGATCGTCGTCGAACTGCGGATCGAGCTGCTGCCGTTCGGCCATGGCGTCTCCCTAGCGGTTCCCGTGCTCCGCCGCGTCGTCGTGGTGCCCCTCGGAGGCCTCGTGCGCCTTCTGGTTCCGGAGCCACGCGACGATCGACCAGATGTCCTCGTCGGACAGCTCGCTCCCGAACGGCTGCATGCCGCCGTCCGCGAGCCCGGGCCGGCCGAGCTGCCGCTTCACGTCGCTGCCGCCCTTGATCATCCCGAAGTACGCCGCGTCGGGCAGGTCGCCCTTCGCGCCGAGGAACGCGTCGTCGATGAGGCTCGGCGCGACGCCCTCCTGCCCCTGCGCCTCGTCGCCGTGGCAGGCGGAGCAGCCCTGCGCGTCGAAGAGCTGGCGCCCCTTCGTGATCGCGGCGACGTCGGTCGCGACGGGGTTCTTCTCCTCGAGGTCGAGCTCGAGCCCACCCTTTCCGCCCCGGTCCACCGCCTTCCCGAGCGACAGCATGTACGCCACGATCGCGTCCATCTCGGTCTTGCCCTGGAGCGCCGCCGCGGCGCCCTCGAGGTCCGCGTCGGTGTACGGCACGCCGAGGCGCCGGAGCGTCCGCATGTGCGCGCGGAGGTCGTCCCCGTCCACCGCGGCGTCCTTCAGGAACGCGTACGCCGGCATGTTCGACCTCGGCACGACCGACTGCGGGTTCTCGAAGTGCGCCACGTGCCAGGCGGCGCTCTTCAGCCACCCCTCGAACGCGAGATCGGGGCCCGTCCGCTTCGAGCCCCACAGGAACGGGTGGTCGTAGGCGAACTCGCCGGCGAGCGAGTAGCGCCCCGACGGCTCGGCGGCGCGGTTGCCCTTGTAGCGCACCACCTCGCTCTGGAGCGGGCGGACGGTCTGCGTGTGGCAGTTCACGCAGCCCTCGCGCTGGTAGATGGCGCGCCCCGCGAGCTCGAGCGCGCCGAGCGGCACGAGGCCCTCGACCTTCGGGTGCATGTCCGAGCGCAGCATCGGGTAGGCCATCATGACGATCGAGCCCGCGAGCACGGCGAGGGTCGCGGCGATCGAGAAGGCGAGCGGCTTCGAGTAGATCTTTCCGGCCATGGTCTTCTCCGCTCCTACGCCGCCGTGACGTGGGCCGCCGGCGTCGCGGGCGCGGCCTGCCGCTCGAGCGCCCTGCCTTTACGGATGGTCATGAGGACGTTGTAGACGAAGAAGAGCATGCCGACGGTGAAGACGATCCCGGCGAGCGTGCGCGTGTGCCAGTACGGGTAGTTGCCCGCCACGGTGTCCACGAAGTTCCGGTAGACGAGCTTCCCCTGCGCGTCGGTCGCCTTCCACATCCAGCCCTGACGGATGCCGGTGATCCACATGGTGATCGAGAACAGGAGCTGGCCGACGAGGACCAGCCAGAAGTGGACGTTCGCGAGCTTCACCGAGTGGATCTCGGTCCCGTAGATCTTCGGGATGACGTAGTAGACCGACGCCGTGATCACCATCGTCACCCAGCCCATCGTGCCCATGTGCACGTGGCCGGGGACCCAGTCCGTGAAGTGGATGAGCTGCGAGACGACGCGGAGCGCCTGCGTCGGGCCCTGCACGGTCTGCAGGCCGTAGAAGGTGATGCCGAGGATGAAGAACTTGGTCAGGTAGTTCGACCGCATCTTCGACCAGTCCTGACCCACCGTGTAGTAGCCGTTCACGACCGAGCCCCAGCTCGGCGCGATGAGGAACAGGGTGAACACGATCGCGAGGGTCTGGATCCAGTCCGGCAGCGGCGTGTAGACGAGGTGGTGCGCGCCGGTCCAGAGGTACGCGAACACGAGCGACCAGAACGCCACGATCGACAGGCGGTGGCTCCAGATCGGCAGCCCGGTCGCCTTCGGGAGGAAGTAGTAGAACATCGCCAGGATCGGCGTCGTGAACACGAAGCCGACCGCGTTGTGCCCGTACCACCACTGCACGTTCGCGGAGTTCACGCCCGCGAACACCGGGTAGCTCTTCGTGAGGCTCACCGGGAGGGCGAGGTTGTTCACGAGGTAGAGGACGGCCACGGCGATGACCGTCGCGATGACGTACCAGAGCGACACGTACATCTGCTGCTCGCGCCGCTTCAGCACCGTCCCGAAGACGTTCACGGCGAACATCACCCACAGGACGACGATCGCGACGTCGAGCGGCCACTCGAGCTCCGCGTACTCGAGCGACTGCGTGTACCCCGCCATGAGCGAGAGCGCCGCGAGCGCGATGCCGGCATTGAAGAGCCAGAGCTGGACGCGCGCGAGCCGGGGGAACAGGAGCGGCCGCTTGCAGAGCCGCATCACGATCCAGTAGCTCAGCCCGAAGATCGCGCCGACGCCCAGCCCGAACGCGAGGCCGTTCGTGTGCACGGGCCGCAGCCGGCCGAAGGTGAGGTACGGCGGGAAGTTCGCGGCGGGCAGCCACATCTGCACCGAGATGAGCAGCCCGATGAGGATGCCGACGACCCCCCAGAAGATGGCCGAGAGGATGAACCCCTGGACCGTCCGGTGGTCGTAGCGATACTCGTTCATGTGCACGTCCCCTGTGGGTTGATCGCGCGCAAGAATACAGGACCTCCCGGCCGCCGAGTAGAGGCTCGTTGCGCACCCGTTAGGGCCAGCAATTCTCCGCAAGACGCAATGATTTCGCGTTGATGGCTTACCCTTGCGCCAGCAGGTCCGCTGACGCAAATGCTGCGGCAAGTTGCCGCCCTTGATGGGAGTCAGCGTCCGATGACAGCGGCACCGGCCAGGCGGAAGCCCCCGCGGCCTGCGCCGGCGGGAACGTGGACGCCCGGCGAGCGCTCGGGCCTAGGCGCCGCGCACGTCCACCCGGTTGTCGTAGAACGTCGAGCCGCCCGCGGCGTCGGTGAGCCGCTGCGCGGTGAGCGCGTTCACGTTCCGCGCACCCGGCGCGTGCGCGAGCCACCACACGCCCTCGGCGACCGCGATCCCGTCGGGCAGGCCGGGCGTGACGCGGAGCGCGAAGGTCGCCTCGCCGAGGCCGTTCCAGGCGACCACCGCGGCGCCGTCCGCGAGGCCGCGCGCGGACGCCTCGGCGGGCGAGAGCCTGAGGCTCATGCCGCCGTTGCGCTCGCGAAGCTCGGGCCGCTCCATGAACGTCGAGTTCAGCGTGTGGATCGCGGGCGCGGTGACGAGCCGGAGCGGTAGGCCCCGCTCCTCGTGGGTCGGGAGGTGCCGCGGCAACGGCTCGGCGAGCGCGTCGTTCCGGAGCTCGATCTTCCCGGAGCGGGTGCGCCAGCGCGGCCCGGCCGGCGGCCGGAGCATCACCGCGCGCCCGGCGGCGAGCCGCTCGAGGTCGAGCCCCGCGCGCCAGGACGGGGAGAGCCGCTCCAGCACCGCGTCGATGAGGGCGTCCTCCGTCATCCGGAACACCGGCTCCTCGAAGCCCATCGCGGCGGCGAGGAGGCGGAACACCTCCCAGTTCGCCTTCGCCTCTCCGGGCGGCGGCACGACCGGCTGCGCCCGCTGCAGGCAGTACTGGCCGTAGGAGCGGTACAGGTCGGCGTGCTCGAGCGAGTACGTGGCCGGGAGCACGACGTCGGCGAAGCGCGCGGTGTCGGTCATGAACCGCTCGTGCACGACGAGGAACAGGTCCTCGCGCGCGAGCCCGGCGAGCACCGCGTTCTGATCCGGGGCGACCGCGGCCGGGTTCGCCGCGTAGACCATCATCGAGCGGATCGGCGGATCGCGGAGCTCCGCGAGCGCCGCGCCGAGCTGGTTCATGTTCACGACGCGGGTGGGCCTCGGCAGGAGGTCCTCCCGCGTCACCGGCGACAGGTCGAGCGCCTGGGACGAGCTCGCGTCGGCGAAGCAGCCCCCGCCCTTCCTCCCGAACGCGCCCAGCACCGCCGCGAGCGAGACGATGCAGCGGACCGTCATCGCGCCGTTCGCGTACCGCGAGAGCCCGCTCCCCACCCGGAGGAACGGCGCCCGCGCGCGCGCCAGCGCCCGCGCGAGCTCCTCGATCTCAGCCGGCGCGAGGCCGGTCAGCCGGCTCACCGCCTCCGGCGGGTACTCGGCGAGCGCCCGCGCGCGCAGCTCCGGCCACCCGACCGCCTCGGCCGCGAGGAACGCCTCGTCCGCGAGGCCCTCGCGCGCGAGGACGTGGACGAGCCCGAGCGCCAGCGCGCCGTCGGACCCGGGCCGGACGAGGATCGTCCGGTCCGCCACCGCCGCGGTCTCGCTCGGCCACACCTCGACGAGCAGCACCCTCGCGCCCCGGCGCCGCGCCTCCTTCACGCGCTGGACGAAGTGCAGGTTCGTCGCGACCGCGTGGATGCCCCACAGGACGACGAGGTCGGAGTCGAGCACCTCGTCCGGATCCGGGCCGGCGGTCGCGCCCATCACCTGGCTCCAGCCGGCGCCCTTCGCGGGAGAGCAGATGGTCCGGTCGAGCCGCGACGCGCCGAGCCGGTGGAAGAACGCGTGCCCCGCGTTCCGCTGCACGACACCCATCGTCCCCGCGTACGAGTAGGGGAGGATCGCCTCGCTGCCGTGCTCGCGGGCGAGGTCCTTCCAGCGCGCGGCGACGAGCTGGATCGCCTCCTCCCAGCTCGCGCGCCGGAACCGGCCCTCCCCCTTCGCGCCGGTGCGGACGAGCGGGTGGAGCAGCCGATCGGGCGAGCCCACGCTCCGCTCGTAGCCGTTCATCTTCGGGCACAGCGTGCCCTGGCTGTACGGGTGCTCCGGGTCGCCGCGCACCTTCACTGCACGTCCATCCTCGACCTGGACGAGGAGCCCGCAGGCGTCGGGGCAGTCGAACGGGCAGACGGAGCGGAGCGCGGTCATCCCCGGAGGATAACAAAAGGGCGAGGCCGGCTCCCGCCGGCCCCGCCCCAAGGCCCCTCCCGCTGCGGCGCCTCAGAAGCGCCGGGACAGGAGTCCCATCGTCACCTTGTTGCTCTGGTCCCTGCCGCGGTTCAGCGTGAGCGACTGGCCGTCGTGGACCGGTGTCCGCGCCGCGTAGGTCGTGTCGGAGGCCGACGCGGCGTCGACGATGCCCCACACCAGGCCGGCGCCGAGGCCGATCACGGCGCCCCACGCGAGCGTGCGGCCCCAGTCGTAGTTGTCGTCACCCTGGATCCCCATGTTGTAGAGGATCACGCCTCCCGACACGGCCGAGCCGACGAGCCCGCCGGCGATCGTGTCCTTTAGGACGATGCCCGCGGTGCTGTGCCGCCGCTCGACTCGCACCACCTCGTCGGCGTGCGCCACCCCGAACCCGAGCAGCGTCGCCGCCACCACCAGCGCCTTGGCAATCCTCATCCGTTCCCCCCCTTTGTCGTTCCCCCGGGCCCCTCCGGCCCGTCCTTCCGGGCCTCCCCGGCCCGTCCTCGTAAAAAACTGTAAGGACGCCCCTCCGAGAGCGACAAGGGACCCCAGCGCACGCACGCACGCACCGGGGGCGCACGGCGCCGGGAGGGATTGACGGGCGCCCGGCCGCATGGTTCCGTCCGCCGGCGATGCGCGCGCTCGTGACCGGTGCCGGCGGGTTCCTCGGGTCGGCGCTCGTGCGCCGGCTCGCCGCGCGCGGCGAGCGCGTGCGCGCCCTCGTCCGCGCGACGGCTCCCGCCCTCGAGGCCCTCCCCGGCGTCGACGTCCTCTTCGGAGACGCGACGAGCCCGGCGTCGCTGCGCGCCGCGGTGCGCGGCTGCGACGTCGTGTTCCACCTCGCGGGCGTCCGCCGCGCGACGGCTCCCGACGAGTTCCTGCGGGTGAACGCGGGCTCGACCCGGCTGGCGCTCGACGCCTGCCTCGCCGAGGCGCAGGGCCTCTCGCGCTTCGTGCTCGCGGGCTCGATCGCCGCGGCGGGCCCCTCGCGGACGCCCCGCGGCGAGGACGAGCCGCTCGAGCCCGTGGAGCCCTACGGCGCGTCGAAGGCGGAGGCGGAGCGGATCGCCTTCGCCTACGCCGATCGCCTGCCGGTGGCGGTCGCCCGGCCGCCGCGGATCATGGGGCCGGGCGATCGCGAGAACCTCTTCCTGTTCCGGCTGGCGCGTGCTGGGCTGGCGATCGGTCTCCGCGGCCCGGAGCGGCCGCTCTCCTGGATCGACGTGGACGACTGCGCGCGCGGGATGATCCTGCTCGCCGAGAAGCCGGAGGCCGCCGGGGAGGCGTTCTTCCTCGCCTCCCCGGTCACCACCGACGCGCTCTCGATCCAGCTCGAGGCCGCGCGCGCGCTCGGCGTCCGCGCGCGGACCGTGAAGGTGCCCCCCGCGGCGGTGCGCGGCGCCGCGGCGCTCGCAGAGCTCGTCACGAGCACGACCGGTCGCCGCCTCCCGCTGAACCGCAAGCTCGCGGCGCAGGCCCTCGCGCCGGGCTGGGTGTGCGATCCTGGGAAGGCGCGCGCCCGGCTCGGCTTCGAGGCGAGGACGCCGCTCTCCGACTCGATCGCCCGCGCCGCCGCCTGGTACCGCGCCCGCGGGTGGCTCTGACGCATCACGGCGCGGCACCGCACCGAGGGGCCCCTCGCCGCGCTTGCCAAGCCGCACCACGACAGTCTACAGAGGCTCACCTATGGCGGGAACGGAGAGGGCCGCCTTCTTCGACGTGGACGGGACGCTCGTGCGCACGAACATCGTGCACGCGTTCGCGTTCTACGCGATGAACCAGGGCTCCATCCTCGGCACGGCCTGGCAGACCGCCCGGACGGTGCTGTCGCTGCCGCTCTTCGCGGCGGCGGACCGGATGAACCGGAAGCTCTTCAACGAGGTCTTCTACCGGTACTACTCCGGCCAGAGCGAGGACCGCCTGGAGACGCTCGCCGGGGAGCTCTTCGAGGACGTGCTCCGGCCGGCGATCTTCCCCGGCACGCCGCGCCTCATCGACGAGACGCGCCGCGCCGGCTGCCGGGTGGTCCTCGTGACCGGCGCCCTCGACTTCACGGTGCGGCGCCTCGCCGAGCACCTCGGGGCCGACGACCTCATCGCGAACCGGATGCGGTTCGTGCAGGGCGTCGCCACCGGCCGCGTCATCCCGCCCATCATCGAGGGCGCGCACAAGGCGCTCGCGATGCGCGACTACTGCGTGCGCGAGGGGCTGGCGCTCGAGAAGAGCTTCGCGTACTCCGACTCCTTCTCCGACTACCCGATGCTCGCCGTCGTGGGCCACCCCGCCGCGGTGAACCCCGACGTGCGGCTCGCGCGCGTCGCGCGGGCCTACCAGTGGCCCATCCTCAGGACCACGGAGGCGTGACGCATGCGTGACCCGAAGAGCCTCGCGCGGTTCTACGAGACGACCGAGCAGATCGTCACCATCGACAAGGACTCGCCCCCGCGCGTCCTCTTCTCCGGCGAGGACCTGCTCGTCGAGGACCTGCCCGTCGGCACCCGCGTCATCTACCCGAAGCCGCCGCTCGAGGGGCTGCCGAACGTGAAGGCGGCGATCCGGAGCGCGATCAACCGGCCGGAGGGCTGCGATCCGCTGCACGCGCTCCTGCGCCCCGGGATGCGGGTGACGATCGCCATCGATGACATCTCGCTCCCCCTGCCCCCGATGCGGACGCCCGACGTCCGCCAGCAGGTGCTCGAGGTGATCCTGCCGCTCCTCGCGGAGTCCGGCGTCGACGACGTCCACCTCGTCATCGCGATCGCCCTCCACCGCCGCATGACCGAGGCGGAGATGCGGCGGATGGTGGGCGACCAGATCTTCGACGCCTACTACCCCGACCGCTACTACAACCACGACGCCGAGGACCCCGACGGCTGCGTCGTCCTCGGCACCACCGCGCACGGCGAGAAGGTCATCGTGAACCGCCGCGCGGCGGAGTCGGACCTGCTCATCTACGTGAACCTGAACCTCGTCCCCATGGACGGCGGCCACAAGTCGGTCTCGACCGGGCTCACGAACTACGAGGGCGTGAAGGCGCACCACACGCCGCACCACATCCGCAAGAGCCACTCGTACATGGACCCGGAGCGCTCCGAGATGCACCGCTCCGTGGACCGGATCGGCCGCTACGTCGACGAGCACCTCCAGGTCTTCCACATCGAGACGACCATCAACAACCGGATGTTCGACGGGCCGCTCGAGTTCCTCATGAAGAAGGAGGAGGACTACACCGAGCTCGATCGGCTCAAGCTCGCGGGTATGCGCGCGACCCTGAAGCGGCTCCCGCCCGTGGCGAAGCGCAAGATCTTCCAGGCCGTGCCGGCGCCGTACGACGTGATCGCCGTGCACGCGGGCCTGACCGAGCCCACGCACGCGAAGATCCTCGAGAAGAGCTGGGCGCAGTACGCCGTGGACGTGGACTTCCAGGCGGACGTGCTCATCTACGGCATCCCGTACGTCTCGCCGTACAACGTGAACTCGATCCTGAACCCGCTGCTCGTCCAGGTCATGGCCTGCGGGTACTTCTTCAACTTCTACCGGGGCAAGCCGCTCGTGAAGAAGGGCGGCACGCTCATCGTCACGCACCCGTGCTCGGACTCGTTCGACCCCGAGCACCACCCGAGCTACATCGAGTTCTTCCACCGGCTCCTGCCGGAGACCCGCGACGCGCAGGTGCTCGAGGCGCGCTACGAGCGCGAGCTCGCCGAGAACCCGACCTACGTCCACATGTACCGGACCGGCCACGCGTACCACGGGGCGCACCCGTTCTTCATGTGGTACTGGGGCGAGAACGGGCGCCAGCACGTCGGCAAGGTGATCGCCGCGGGGGCGGACAACGCGCACGTGCCGCGCATGATGGGCTGGGACCACGCGGAGACGCTCTCGGAGGCCATCGACATGGCGCGCGCGATCCACGGCCGCAGCGCGTCCATCGCGCTCCTCCACCACCCGCCGATCGTCATGACGCAGAACCTCGGATGAGCGAGCGCCGCGACAGATCCCGCCCCGCGCACCAGCACCCGGGCCCGCGCCCGGGCGCCGGCCGCACCGCCTCGACCGCCGCCGACCCCCTCGACGTCGGCCGCGCGCTCGCCGGGCGCAAGATCCTCGTCACCGGCGCGACCGGCTTCGTGGGCAAGGTCGCGCTCTCGATGCTCCTCGACCGGTACCCCGACGTCGGCCGGGTCTTCGTGCTCGTCCGCCCCGGGACCGGCGGCACCGCCGAGGCCCGCTTCTTCGACAAGGTCGCCCCGAGCCGCCCGTTCGACACGCTGCGCGCGCGCCACGGGGCCGGCTTCGAGGCCTTCCTCCGCGAGAAGTGCGTGCCGCTCGCCGGCGACGTGACCGATCCGCTCCTCGGCCTCTCCGAGGCGGACCTCGCGCGCCTGGAGGGGCTCGACGCGGTCGTGAACAGCGCCGGCCTCGTCGACTTCGACCCCTCGCTCGAGCTCGCGCTCGCCGTGAACGTCCGCGGGCCGCGGAGCGCGGTCGAGCTCTGCCGGACCACCGGCGCGGCGCTCCTGCACGTGTCCACCTGCTTCGTCGCGGGGAACCGCGACGGCGTCGTCCACGAGGACGAGGAGCTCCCGGGCTACTTCCCGCGCCGCGAGGGCGTCGAGGGCCGGCCGAAGGCGGGCGCCCTCGCCGCCGCCGACTTCGACGTGGACGGCGAGCTCGCCGACGCCACGCGGCGCATCGAGGAGCTCCGCGCGCGCGCCGACGACCGCGTGCTCCAGTCCGAGTTCCGCGATCGCGCGCTGGAGCGGCTCCGCGCCGAGGGGCGCGCGGGCGACGAGAAGGCCCTGCGGCTCGCCGTCGGCCGCGAGAGGCGGCTGTGGCTGTCCGGGCAGCTCGTCGAGGCGGGCATGACCCGCGCCCGCCACTGGGGCTGGCCCAACACGTACACCTACACGAAGTCGCTCGGCGAGCAGGTCATCGCCGCGAGCGCGCTCGGAGGCGCCCGGGGCGAGCGGGTGGTCTGGTCGATCGTCCGGCCGTCGATCGTCGAGAGCGCGCTCCGCTTCCCGTTCCCCGGCTGGAACGAGGGGTTCACGACGAGCGCGCCGCTCGCCTTCATGGCGCTCAAGGGGCACCGCAGCTTCCCCGCCGCGGAGAAGGCGATCCTGGACGTCGTGCCGGTCGATCTCGTCGCGGCGGCGATGATCGCGGCGACCGCCGAGCTCGTGGAGCGCCGCGACGCCTCGCGGGCGTCCGGGGCCCGGGAGCTCCCGGAGGGCCGCGTCTACCACCTCGCCTCGGGCGACGTGAACCCCCTCTGGGCGCGGCGCGCGGTCGAGCTCACGGCGCTCTACCGGCGCCGCTTCTTCCGCGAGCGCGAGGAGGGGAACCGCACCTGGAACCGGCTCCTCTCCCGGCTCGAGCCCTACTCCGTCTCGCGCGCCCACTACGAGGCGGCGAGCGCGCCCGCGATCTCCGCGCTCGCCCGCGGGGCGAAGCGGCTCCTCCTGGAGGCGTCGCCGCGCTGGGGCGCGCCGCGGCTCACGGCGCTCGCCGAGGGGGCCGCCGAGAGCCTCGACGAGCTCGGCGCCCGGCTCGAGAAGACGAAGGCCATGTGGGACCTCTACATGCCGTTCGTCTGGGACAACCGCTACGTCTTCCGCTGCGCCGCGATCCGCGCGCTGTACGCGCGGCTCGGCGACGCGGACCGCGCGCGCGTGCCGTGGGATCCGGAGGCGCTCGACTGGCGGCGCTACTGGCTCGACGTGCACATGAAGGGCATGGAGGAGTGGGTGTTCCCGGGCCTCGAGGAGGAGTCCGGCAAGCGCGTCCACGCCCCCAAGGCCCACCGCGACCTGCTCGAGCTCCTCGACGCCGGGTGCGAGCGCTGGAAGGACCGCGCCGCGCTGCGGATGCAGGGCGCCGCCAAGACGCGGGTCACGTACGGCGAGCTGCGGCGGGGCGCCGGCGCGGTCGCCGCGTTCCTGCACGCGGCCGGGGTCGCGAAGGGCGACCGCGTGCTGCTCGCGAGCGAGAACCGGCCCGAGTGGGCGATCGCCTACTTCGGGATCCTCCGCGCCGGCGCGGCGGCGGTCCCGGTGGATCCGCAGCTCACCGAGCGCGAGCTCGCGAACCTCTGGCGGACCGCCGGAGCGCGCCTCGCGCTCCTCTCCGACGACGCCGCCGAGCGCAGCCCCGGCCTCGCGGCGCTCGCCGCCGCGGCGGTGCCCGGCGCGCGCACCGCGCTCCTCGGGGAGGCGCTCGCGGGCGGCCCCCCCGGCGCGGGCGCGCCGCCCGTGAAGATCGGCCCGGACGACCTCGCCTCGCTCATCTTCACGAGCGGGACGACCGGCACGCCCAAGGGCGTCATGCTCTCGCACCGCAACTTCGCGAGCCTCGTCGCGAAGCTCGTCGGCACGTTCGAGCTCGGCCCGGGCGACGGCATGCTGTCCGTGCTCCCGCTGCACCACACCTTCGAGTTCACCTGCGGGCTGCTCGTGCCGCTCTCGCGCGGCGCGGAGATCGAGTACCTCGACGAGCTCACCTCGGACCGCATCTCCGAGGCGCTCTCCGCCGGGCGCGTGACGGCGATGATCGGGGTGCCGGCGCTCTGGTCGCTCCTCCACCGCCGCATCACGCAGGAGCTCGCGGCGAAGCCCGGCGTGGTCGAGGCCGCGTTCCGCGCGCTCATGAAGGGCAACGCCGCGCTGCGCGACTCCGAGCTCGGGGTGAACCTCGGCAAGCTCCTCTTCTGGCCGGTGCACCGCCGCTTCGGCGGCCGCCTGCGCCTGCTCGTGTCGGGCGGCTCCGCGCTCGATCCCGAGGTCCAGAAGGCGTTCCGCGAGCTCGGCTTCGACCTGTACGAGGGCTACGGGCTCACGGAGGCGGCGCCGGTCCTCGCGGTGTCGCAGCCCGAGGAGGAGGCGCCGAAGGGGAGCGTCGGTCCGGCGCTGCCCGGCGTCGAGCTCAGGATCTCCGAGCCGGACGCGGACGGCGTCGGCGAGGTGCTCGCCCGCGGGCCGAACGTCATGCTCGGCTACTGGCGCGGCGGCGAGCACGCCGGCGTCGATCCCGAGCTCACCGGCCAGGTGCTCGAGGGCGGCTGGCTGCGGACCGGCGACCTCGGCAAGCTCGACGCGAACGGCAACCTCACCCTCGTCGGGCGCAAGAAGGACGTCATCATCGACGCCAACGGGAAGAACGTCTACCCGGACGAGGTCGAGGACGCCTACCGCGAGCCGGAGCTCGTGAAGGAGCTGTGCGTCGTGGGGCTCCCCGACGGCACGGGCGAGAAGGTCGCGCTCATCGTCGTGCCCGAGTACGGCGAGGACGATCGCGAGGAGGTGCGCGCCCGCCTCGAGGCCCACGTGCGCGCGGTGTCGGCGTCCCTCCCGTTCGCGAAGCGCGCGAAGGTCTGGCACGTCGTGGACGGCGAGCTGCCGAAGACGGCGACGCGGAAGGTGAAGCGCGGCCTCGTGCGCGAGGAGCTGCTCCGGCTCGAGACGGCCGCGCAGAAGGGGCGGCGCGCGCGGGAGTCGGCGAAGGACCGCGGCGCGGGCGAGGGCTGGCTCCTCGATCTCCTCGCCGAGGTCTCGCGCCGCCCGCGGGCCGAGGTGACGCACGAGTCGCACCTCGCGACCGATCTCGGCTTCGACAGCCTGATGCTCACCGAGCTCACCGCCGCGCTGGAGGAGGCGGGCGTGCCCGCGTCCGCCGCCGAGCACCTGCAGGACGTCCAGACCGCGGGCGAGCTCGCGCGCGTCGTCTCGGCGGCGGTCCACCGCCACGCGCCGGAGCCGGAGCGCGCCGCCCCGCCGCCGCCCGCCGGCGACGCGGAGATCGCGGTGCCGGCGGCGCTGGCGAAGCTCGGTCGTCGCCTGCTCGGGCTCGGCCAGCGCGCCCTCTACCACGGGCTCTACGAGGCGAAGGTCGTCGGCGCCGCGAACATCCCGCACGATCGCAACGTGCTCGTCGTCGCGAACCACGCGAGCCACCTCGACATGGGGCTCGTCAAGATCGCGCTCGGCGAGGAGGGCCGGCGCCTCGCCGCGCTCGCCGCGCGGGACTACTTCTTCGACACCCGCGTGAAGCGCGCCTACTTCGAGAACTTCACGAACCTCATCCCGATGGAGCGCGAGGGCTCGCTCAAGGCGAGCCTCAAGGCCGCGGCCGAGGCGCTCCGCCGCGGGTACCACCTCCTCATCTTCCCCGAGGGGACGCGCACCCGCGACGGCGCGCTGCGGCCGTTCTTCCCGACCGCGGGCTACCTCGCGCTGCAGTGCAACGTGGACGTGCTGCCGCTCCACCTCGACGGCACCTTCGAGGCGCTGCCGCCGGGCAAGAGCGTCCCGCGCAACGCCGAGCTCGAGGTGCGCATCGGCCGCCCCATCGCCGTCGAGGAGCTGCGCCAGCGCATCGCCGGCCTGCCGCGGAGCGAGGGGTACAAGGTCGCGACGCGGGTGATCGAGGACGCCGTCCGCGCCCTGCGGGAGGCGGCGAAGGGCGAGCGGAAGGCCTCGACCGGCGGCGCGACCGCGACCTCGACCGGCGGCGCGACCGCGACCTCGATCGCCAAGGCGACCGCGACGCCGACGCCGGCGCCGGCCCCCGCCTCCCCCGCCACTCCGACTCCGACCCCGAGCTCGACCCCGCACGCCACCCAGACCGGCGCCGCGACCGCCACGCGTACCCGCGCCCGGCGGCGGAAGGACGAGCCATGAACGTCCTCGTCACCGGCGCGACCGGGTTCCTCGGCTCGGCCCTCGTGCCGCTCCTCGCCGGAGAGGGCCACCGGCTGCGGCTCCTGCAGCGCTCCGCCCCGCCGGACGCGGAGCGGATCGGCGCGGAGGTGGTGCGCGCCTCCCTCGCGGACGAGGGCGCCGTGCGGGAGGCGGTCCGCGGCGTCGACGCCGTGTACCACCTCGCCGGCCAGGTGGACTTCGATCCGGCCGAGCCGCGCGCGCTCTACGACCTGCACGTCCAGGGCACGCGCCGGCTCCTCGAGGCCTGCGTCGCGGCCGGGGTGAAGCGGGTCGTGCTCGCCTCCTCCTCGGGCACCATCGCGGTCTCGCGCGAGGAGCGCGTCGCCACCGAGGCGGACCACCACCCCATCGCCGTGGTCGCGGGCTGGCCGTACTACCTGTCCAAGATCTACCAGGAGAAGGCCGCGCTCCGGATCCACGCGGAGACGGGGCTGCCGCTCGTCGTGCTGAACCCGTCGCTCCTGCTCGGGCCCGGCGACGCGCGCCTCTCCTCGACCGACGTCGTGTTCAAGTTCATGGAGCGGCGCATCCCCGCGATGCCCTCGGGCGGCCTCTCGTTCGTGGACGTGCGCGACGCGGCGCGCGCGTTCAGCGCCGCGCTCACGCGGGGGCGGCCCGGCGAGCGCTACCTGCTCGGCGGCGCCAACATGACGTTCCGCGACTTCTTCGGCCGGCTCGAGCGGCTCACCGGCGTCGCGGCCCCGCGCGTGCGGCTCCCGTCCGACCTGAACCTCGCCGGCGCGCGGCTCCTCGAGAAGTTCCACGCCTGGCGCGGCAGCGAGACGCCGCTCGATCCGCGATCCGTCGAGATGGGCGAGCACTTCTGGTACTGCGCGTCCGGCAAGGCCGAGGCGGAGCTCGGCTTCTCCGCGCGCGACGCGCAGGAGACGCTGTTCGACACGGTCCGCTGGCTCGAGGAGCACGTGCGCAACCGGCAGCGGCCCCGCACCGTCGCGGACCTCGCCGGCTCCTCGCGGTCCCCGCGCTGATCGCTACATCGTCCCGCCCGACACGTCGCGCACCTTCCGCACCGCCGCGACGCCGCATGGCTCGCCGCACGCCGCGCACACCTCGTAGGTGAGCTCCTTCACGACGAGCACGTCGGGGTGCCCCTCCGCCGGCGCGATGCGCGCGCCGCACTGCGGGCAAGCGAGCTCCGCCACGCGCTCCCGGCGCGCGAGCACCTGCGAGCGGCGCTGCTCCGGCGCGCAGCGGCTGCACTCGACGCCGTACGTCCAGCCGGTCTCCTGCCGCGGCTCGATCTCGTCGAGGTCGACGCCGCAGTACTGGCAGATCTCGGTCGCCACGCCCCTCGTCTAACGCGCCGCCTGCGTCCCGGCAGCCCCCGTCACCCGGGCGCCCTGCGTGGGCGGCGCGGACCGTACCGGTGAGGCAGGAGCACGTCAGCGACACCGGATGGCGCCGCCGCGGCAGAGCGGGGCGCACAGACCGCAGCCGACGCAACGCGCGGGGTCGATCGACATCGCCTCGCCCCCTGGGTCGGAGAGCGCGACGCAGCCGAGGCCGAGGCAGGCGCCGCAGCGGTTGCAGCGAGCCGGCTCGATCGCGAGCGGCGGGCTTGCCTCCTCGCGGCGCGCGCACTCTGCGAGCGCGACGAGCGCCGCGGGGCGGACGCTCGCGAGCGCCTCTGCCACGAGCCGCTCGGCGTCCTGCGCGCCCGACCCGGCGGGAAGGCGAACGACGCGCGCGCCCGCCGCGGCGAGCGCGGACTCCACGGCGGCGGCGCGGTGCGGCCCGCGATCGGCGACGACGAGCAGCGCGAGGTCGCGGGCCTCCGCGACGAGCGCCCCGGGACGGACGAGGGCCTCGACCGCGCCCGCCATCCGCGCGACGCGGCCGGGCGGCGCGTCCGGCTCGCCCGCGGCCGGAGGCTCGCAGCCGAGACCGCCGCGAACGGCGAGCCCCGCGCGGCGAAGCGCTCGCAGGAGCGCGAGCTGCCTGCAGCCGGCGCACGCCGGGTCCTCGAGCGGGCGGCCCCGCGCCGCGATCCTGCGGCGCGGCGCGTTCGCACCGCTCGGCTCCGCGCCATCGCCGATCCCTCGGAGCACCTCGCGCACCCTCCCCTGTCCTCGACGCTCGCCTGCCGGGACGAACGTACACGCCTCGCGTGAGCTTCGCAGCGCGCCGCGGAGGGATCGGCCTGTCCCGGGCCCTGCGCGGCGGGGCCCGCCGTTCACCGCGCGAAAACACGAAGGGCCCGAAACCTGAGCGGCTTCGAGCCCTTCGGAGAGAGGCACCGCCCGGATTCGAACCGGGGAATAAAGGTTTTGCAGACCTTTGCCTTACCACTTGGCGACGGTGCCGTACCGAGGCGCCCTTTGTAGCGGAGGGCCGGGACGGCGTCAACGCGCGGAGCGCCCGGCTGGCGGGCCGGCGTGCGGCTGCGCGCGCACCTCCGCGCGCGCCACGACGATGCCCCGCGCGCGGAGCGTCTCGAGGAGCCCGGGCAGCTCGGCGGCGGCGGCGCGCTGCAGCACGGCGTCGGGCCGGAGCACGAGCTCGAGGCCGCCGGCGCCGCGCCGGAGATCGACCGAGAGCGCGCGACCGAGCGACAGGGACAGGGGCTCGCCCTCGCGGACGCGCGCGGCCTCGATCGCGGCAGGCAGCGTGCGCACGATCGCGCGCAGGTCCGCCACCCCCTCGATGCGCGCGGGCTGGAGCTGCGCCACCGGCGCGGGCGGAGGCCGCGTCAGCCGCTCCGCCTCGAAGGCGTCCGCGCGCCGCTCGCGCAGCACGGTGCCCGCGTGATCCGCGCTCGCGCGTCGCGCGCGCAGGCTCCGGGGTGCGCCGGCGCGCTCGTCGACGCCGGCGACTGCAGGCGACCGGTGCGGAGCCCGGATGCCTCGGCGGGCGTTGCGGAGCACCTCGTCGAACCGCTGCGCAATGGCGCCTCTCGAGCCGCCCTCCGCCCTGCCCTTCTCGGTCACCTTCATCGTGGATCTCCCCGGCGCGGCCCCGCGCGCGAGCGCGCGAGAGTGCACGGTCGGTGCCGGGAGCAGCGCGCGGGGCGTGAGGGTTTCTCGGGCCCGAAGGTCCGCCGCGCGGACCCGCCGGACTCGGGCGCGGTCGGGTGTTGGCTCGCGCGCCTCAGCTCCGGTAGTCCGCGTTCTCGGTCACGTACTCGTGCGTCAGATCGGCCCCCAGGACCGCGCACGCCGCGCTCCCCATGCCGAGGTCGATCCCGATCTCCACCCGCCGCTCGTGCGGCGGGTAGTCGATCGGCGGCCGGAAGAGCCCGTCCGCGGACGGACGCGTCGCGTACAGCTCCGCCGACTTCATGTGGGCGACGAGCCGCTCCTCCTTCGCGGGGTCGAGCCGCATCGCGCCGCCCTCGAGCACGAGGTCGTCGCCCACGCGCATCGTGACGCGCGCGGGGTCGAGCGGGATCCCGGAGGCGCCCGCCTGCTTGCCGACGGCGCAGAGGAGCCGCCCCACGTTGGGATCGTTCCCGTTCACCGCCGCCTTGAGCAGCGGCGAGTTCACCACCGACTTGGCGATCGCGCGCGCCTCCTCGAACGTGCGCGCGCCGGTGACGCTCGCGCGGATCACGTGGTGGACGCCCTCCCCGTTCCGCACCACGTCCTCGGCGAGGTCGCCGCACACCTGCGCGAGCGCGGCGGCGAGCGCGCCGGGCGGCGGGGCCGCCTTCTTGCGGGAGGAGACGATCACGACGGTGTCGGAGGTGCTCGTGTCCGTGTCGACGGAGATGCAGTTGAACGTCACCTCGACGGCGGCGTCGAGCGCGGCGCGCAGCGTGTCGCGCGGCACGTCCACGTCGGTGAGCAGGTAGACGAGCATGGTCGCGAGGTTCGGCTCGATCATGCCCGCGCCCTTGGCGATGCCCACGAGCGTCCCTTCCCCGAGCGGCGCGCGCCGCACCTTGGGGTAGAGGTCGGTCGTCGTGATCGCCTCGGCGGCCGGGAGGATCGTGCCGGACTGGAGCGCGGAGGCGGCCTCGGGGAGCGCCGCGATCATCCGCTCGACGGGGAGCTGCCAGCCGATGACCCCGGTGGACGAAGGCAGCACCTCCTCGGGCGCGATCCCGATGAGTCGCGCCGCCTCGGCGCCGACGCGCTCCGCCGCCTCGATCCCGCCCGGCGCGCAGACATTGGCGATCTTGGTGTTCACCACGATGCCGCCCAGCGTCGGCCCGTCGAGGCGGCGCTTGCCCACGATCACCGGCGCGCCGGGGAATGCGTTCCGGGTGAACTTCGCGGCGAACGCGGGGGTCGGGCGGTCGAGCGCCACGAGCGTGAGCTTCATCCGGCCGGGCTTCGGCGCCTCGACCGGGACGAACTCGAAGCTCGTGGTCCCGATGCAGAAGCCCTCGGGCAGGGCCGACTGCGCCTCGAGCCAGGCGCGGTGCTCGGCGCGGCTCGCGAAGGTGAGCGAGGTGGACGGCATGGCCGCCTTTTCGCCCTTCCGCCCCCCGCCGTCAACGGGCCCCGACGCCGAGGGCCGCCTCCGCGCCGCCACCCCCGCCCGCGCCTTGCGCCGGCGGAGGTCGCGGCGTACGCACCGGCCCATGGCCCGCCCCGCCGCCGTGATCTTCGACGTCATCGAGACGCTCTTCCCGCTCGATCCCCTGCGCCTGCGCCTCGCCGCCCTGGGGCTCGCTCCCCTCGACCTCGACACCTGGTTCACGCGGATCCTTCGGGACGCGTTCGCGCTCGACGCGAGCGGCTCGTTCCGGCCCTTCCGCGAGATCGCCGGCGGCGCGCTCGAGGTGCTCCTCGCCCAGCGGAGCCGCCCGGTGGAGCGCGCGGCCGTCGAGGACGTCCTCGACGGCTTCAAGACGCTCGACCCCGCGCCGGACGTCGCGCCCGCGTTCCGCAGGCTCGCCGGCGCGGGCGTGCCCATCGCGACCCTCTCGAACGGCGGCGTGGAGGCGACGCGCGGGCTGCTCGACCGCGCAGGCCTCCTCGATCACGTCGCGCGCGTCATGGGCGTCGACGAGATCCGCCGCTACAAGCCGGGCCGCGAGATCTACCTGCACGCCGCGCGCACCCTCGGGCAGCCGCCGGAGCGGCTCGCGCTCGTCGCGGTGCACGCGTGGGACGTCGAGGGGGCCCAGCGCGCCGGGCTGGTGGGGGGCTGGTGCGCGCGGCTGGAGCGGCGCTTCCACCCGGCCATGGGCCCACCCGCCGTGCAGGGCGAGGACCTGGTGGCGGTGGTGGACGCCCTCCTCGCGCGGTGAAGGCCGCGCCCGCCCGTGCCGCCTCTCCCGAGGCGCCGGGAGCGGACCTTCGCGCCTGCGGCGAAGTCGCCCCCCCGATCGCCCGGGGCTATGATGCCGGCCGTGTCCACCGTCAACCCGCTCGCGCGGGAGATCTCGGCGAAGATCGTCTATTACGGCCCCGGCCTGTCCGGGAAGACGACGAGCCTCCACCAGATCTACGAGAGCGTCCGCCCGGAGACGCGCGGCCAGCTCGTGTCGCTCTCGACGGAGGGTGATCGCACCCTCTTCTTCGACTTCCTGCCCCTCAAGATCGAGCAGGTGCGGGGGCTCACGCTCAGGCTCCAGATCTACACGGTGCCGGGCCAGGTGTTCTACGACGCGACCCGCAAGCTCGTGCTGAACGGCGCCGACGGGGTCGTGTTCGTGGCGGACTCCCAGCCGGCGGCGCGGGACACGAACGCGGAGTCCATCGACAACCTCGCCACGAACCTCGGCGAGCTCGGCATCTCCCTCGCCGAGTTCCCCCACGTGCTCCAGTACAACAAGCGCGATCTCCCCGGCGCGCTGCCGGTGGAGGACCTCCGCGCCGCCCTGAACCGCCACGGCGCGCCCGAGGTCGAGAGCATCGCGAGCCGCGGCGTCGGGGTCTTCGCCGGGCTGAAGGAGATCACCCGCCTCGTGGTGAAGGACCTGCGCTCGCGCCAGCCCGCGCGCCGCGCGACGCCGCGGCCGCTCGAGCTCTCCGGCGGCGGGTCGGAGCTCGCCTCCCAGCTCTCCGCGGCGGCCGAGGCCTCCGGGCCGGCCGATCCGGCGGCGCTCGCCCCGGTGTCCTTCGCGCGGCTCTTCCCGGGAGAGGGCGCGGCGATCGCCGCCACCGAGCACGCGCTGCGCGAGCGGACCTACGGCGAGGCCGCGCGCATCGCCGCGGACGGCGTGGCCGCGGTGCTGGCGCGGGTGCCCGCGGAGGACGGGCGGGCCGCGCGGCTCGGGCTCGACCCGCACGAGCTGCTCCGGCTCGCGCGCATCGCGGCGATGCCGGACGCGGCGGTCACCGAGCGGGACGCGCTCTTCGCGCTCTACGTCCTCGTCGCCGCGAAGGTGAAGGCAGCGGCCCGGGCCGCCGGCCGCTAGCATCGGCTACAGCGAGAAGAGCGCCCGCGCCGTGACGGCGAGGTGGAGCCCCGCCGCGACCACCACGAGCGCGTGGAAGATCTCGTGGTACCCGAACACGCGCGGGAACGGATCCGGACGCCGCGTCGCGTAGACCACCGCGCCCAGGCTGTAGGCGATCCCGCCGGCGCCGAGCAGCGCGATCGCGCCCGGGCCGAGGCGCGCCACGAGCGCGGGCATCACCGGGAGGATCACCCAGCCGAGCAGCACGTAGATCACCGCGATGAGGGGCTTCGGCGCGCGGACCCACAGGATCGACTGGAGGATGCCGAGCGCCGCCCCGCCCCACGCGATCGCGAGGAGCGCCTCGCCGCGCGCGCCGCCGAGGACCAGGCAGAACGGCGTGTACGTTCCGGCGATGAGGAGGAAGATCGCCGAGTGATCGAGCCGTCGCATCCAGCGCCGCGCGCGCGGCGGCCAGGTCGGCCGGTGGTAGAGCGCGCTCACGGCGAACAGGGTGAAGAGGCTCGCCCCGTAGACGTTCGCGGCGGCGCGGGCGCGCGCCGACGGCGAGACGAGCGCGAGCGCGATCCACGCGGCGAGCGCGACGAACGCGGCGATCTCGTGGGACACGCCGCGCAGGAGCGGCTTCTCTGCGGCGCGCGGAGCGTCGTGCGAGGCGGTGTCGATCATGGTGTGCCCTCCAGAGCGGTTGGATCCTGCCATCGGAGGGTCACGCCCCTGTCACGGCGCGCGCGTGACGCCCTGCGCGCTCGCGTCGGATCGCCGAGCTCCCTCGCCCCGCGCCTCAGGCCTCGCGCAGCTCGACGAGCCCGAGCCGGACGAGCTTGCGGAGCGCCTTCAGCGTCTCGACCTCCCGCAGCGGGCTCGCGAGCGCGATGCTCGCGACGTCCCACTTGCCGTTCAGGCGGCCCGCGACCTCGCGGTCCGTCGGGCCGAGCCGCCGCGCCGCCGGCCCGTCGAGCGCCGCGGGCCCGGCCAGGAGGACGGGGACCGCGACCGGGGACAGCTCCGCGTAGAGCACGGCGACCTGCTCGCGCTCGGCCTCGCGCAGGAGCGCGCGGACGCGCCTGTCGGAAGGATCCGCGGCGAGCAGGCTCCGGAACACGATGCCCGCCTCGTCGAACTGGCGCGCGTCGACGAGCAGCTGTGCCTTCGCCACCAGTGACGCCACCGGGTCCGGGTGCGCGGACACGCCCTCGACGCGCGCGAGGCCGAGGGCGCGGAGCGTCTCGATCCGGCGGAGCACCGCGGCGCGCGAGAGGGCCAGCGCGAGGCGCGCCTCGGCGATCGACGCGCGGCGCCGCGCCGCCTCCAGCAGCGCGCGCTGCCCCGGCGTGCGCGGGCGTGCGGCGCCCTCCTCCGCGACGAGCGCGGCCGTGTCCGACGGGTAGCGCCGGTCGAGCTCGGGCCACTCGTCGAGCCGCCGCAGGCCCTCGAGCGCCATCTGGCCGAGCCCCACGTCGAGGCGGACCCCGTCCTCGAAGCCGCCGGCGTCCACGATGAGCGTGAACCGGCCCCCTGGTGGCGCGAGGAAGAGATCGACGATCCGGTCGGCGCACGCCTCCGGCCAGAGCGACTCCGGCGGCTCCGAGTGCGACCAGCGGGCGAGCGTGCCGAGCGCCGACGGCTCGGACGGTGGGCGCGCCGCCGCGACGATGCGGCGGTCGACGACGTGCAGCCAGAACGGCGTCCCCTCGCCCGCGTCGAGCTCGACGATCCCCGAGCGCCTGCTCTGATCGAGCCACTGGAACAGCTCGGCGAGGGGAAAGGTCGCGAGGTCTCCCTGCAGCATGGCCCGATTGTGACCGCGCCGGGCCGCGCGCGCCAGATCGCGCCCCCCGTCCGAGCGTGGGAGGTCTCACCCGGAGTGCTGCCCCCGGCGCCCCGGCTTGGCGGACCGTGTCGCTCGGGCCAGCTTTTCTTGCGCGTGCGTGCCGGAGGGCCCGTCGGCCCGGCGTCCGGGCGGGCGCGCGGGAGACGGCGGATGGCCGGGATGCGGCGTTGGGCGGCGGTGCTCGCGGCGGCTGCGCTGACCGCGTGCGGCGGCGGCGGAGGCGGCGGCACCAAGACCCCGGCCGACACGGGCGGCGGCGGCACCGGCGGCGACACGGGGGGCGGGACCGGAGGCGGCACGGGAGGTGGCGGCGGCGGAGGCGGTGCCCCGGCGGTGAAGGCGCCGGTCGTCGTCGGCGCCTTCCGGTTCTGGGGCGCCGAGCAGGGGCTCCCGGCCAAGGTGAGCGACGTCTCCGCGGACGAGGCCGGCAACGTCTACGTCGCGGGCGGCGACGCCGCCGTCTACGCGAAGTCCCGCGCCGCCCAGGACTTCAAGCGCTTCGACGCGGACGCCGCCGGGCTGACGAAGAACTGCCACGACGCGGCGCAGATCGCGAACGCGACCCCGTCCGATCCCGCCGTCACGTGCCCGGTCATCTCGGTCGCGGGCTCGACGCCGAACAAGGCGATCATCGGCTTCAAGGGCGTCGGCACCGACGGCGACACGGACGCCGACTGGGCGGTCGACTCCGGGGGCGCCGACGTCGTCACGTTCGACGGCACGACGCTCGCGCGCGAGCGGCACGTCCGGATCGCGACGCCCCCGGGCTACGTGTGCGAGTTCTTCGTGGAGGGCTCGAACGACACCCAGTGCTACGGCTGGGATCCGTTCATGCTCGGCGGCCGCCGGAAGCTGCGTCAGGTGCAGCGCATCGTCGTGAACCACGACAAGGGCCGCTCGCTCTCGTACGGCGACGCGCTCCTGGGCGGCACGCACGCCACGATCTCGATCCTCGTCGCGAACCCCGACGCGCGCGGCCTCCAGGACCTCACCCGCGGCGACCCGGCCTGGGAGGACGCGAAGGGCGTGTTCGAGCACGAGCACCCCGCGATCTACGCGCACGGCGAGTTCCTCACCGGCGAGGCGTGGGCGCTCGCGTTCGACCCCACCACGAACGTGCCCTGGTACGCGAACCAGTTCCGCACGGCGAGCCTCCCCGGCTACGCCTCGATGCGGCGGCCGGAGCTGTCGCAGAACTTCCACGGCCCGTGGTGGGGGAACCAGTCGCCGCCCAGCCCCTACCTCTGGATCTGGAGCTCGGACGCGGATCCGGCGGACGCCACGAAGCGCGACAGCGTGCAGTCGATCTCGTTCTGCGACGACGGGACGATGTGGGTCGGCTCGGACGCGCACGGCCTCGCCTTCCTGCGCAAGGGCGCCTCCACCTTCAGCACCGTCGGCGTCCCCGCCGGCGCGGGCGGCGCGCTCGCCGTCGCGTGCGATCCGTCCGACGGCTCGGTGTGGGTGGGGTTCGCCTGGGGCGGCTTCGGGCGCTACCGGAACGGCGCGTGGGTGCAGGACCTCCCCCCGGACTCGGTGCCGGCCTTCGCGCGGGGGCCCGTGCGGTCGATCCAGATCGACCGCTGGGCGAGCCCTCGCGTGGTGTACATGGCCCACCTCGAGTCGAGGTTCGGGCCGGGTGCCGTGACCGCCTACGACGGTCCGTGACGGGACGGCGCGAGCCCCGACCGGATCGTGCCTGAACCGCGGCGGTTCCCGACCACGGGTGGTGATCGGGGACCGCCAGCGGGGTTCAGGCGTAGTCCCGCTCGATCACCTCGCCCGGGCGCGGCTCCCCGACGAGCAGCCCGAGCGCGTCCATGAGGATCCACTTCTGGAGCGCGGTGTCGGACGGGCGTCCGAGCGAGTGGCCCACCACGAAGCCGCGGGGGCAGAGCGCGCGCGGAGGCCGCGCCTGCCGCGTCTCCTCCGGCTCGACCGTCACGACGACGGTCGGGATGCCCACGAGCTCGATCATCCGCTGCACGGTGACCACCGTGCGGTGGCAGAGGCGTCAGCCGCCGGTGAGGAGCACGGCGCCGGGGCGCTCGCGGTCCACCTCGCGCACGAGCGCGGGGATGGTCTTCTCGCGCAGCTCGCGGAGCGCCTGGCTGAAGCCGAGCGAGAAGTGGCGCTCGGTGAGGCCGCCCACCCGCCCCTCGCGCGCGAGCTCGCGCACCCGGTCGATGGGGAACACGCAGTTGAGATCGCGATCCACGCAGGCGTGGTCGTAGTGCGTGTCGTCGTAGCGGAGGTCCTTCGCCTCCGCGTCTCCCCCGATGACGCGCCAGGTGGCGTCGCCGTCGGTGACGAACGGCACGTCGCTCGCGAGCCGGACCCCGGCCGTCGAGACGATGCAGATCGCGGCGTCCTCGAGCTTCCCCTGGAACGGCGTGAACGGCACGCAGTAACGGGACAGCTCGAGCGGCTTCGGCTCGGCTCCTTGCGGCATCCGCCCTCCGCTACTTCAGCTTGTCGAGCGCCGCCATGATCTTGTCGGTGGGGGGCTGCTCGCCGATGTCGTGGATGTCGATGTAGGCAACCTTCCCCTGCTTGTCGACGACGAAGATCGCGCGCTCGCAGATGCCGTTCTCGCCGCGGAGGACGCCGTAGAGGGCCGCCACGTAGCCGTGCGGCCAGTGATCGGACAGGAGCGGGAACGACAGCCCGCCCATCGACTTCGCCCACGCCTCGTTGGTGTGGACCTGATCCGTGCTGATGCCCAGGACCTGGGCATTCCGCCGCTCGAACTCGGAGAGATCCTCCTCGTACGAGGGCATCTGGACGGTTCAGACGGGGGTGTAGGCGGCCGGGTAGAACGCCAGCACCACGTTCTTCTTGCCACGATAGTCGGAGAGCCGGATCTTCCGCTTCGTGTCGCCTTTACCCGCAGTGCTGCCGGTCGCCATCAGCTCGAAGTCGGGCGCCTCGTCGCCGACCTCCAGCCGCCAGACGGCCTTTGGCTTCGCTGCCATTCGAGTCCTCCTTTGGTCGTGGGACAAAAAGACACTAGTAACCGCGTCACTCAGCGTCGAGGACGCCCGGGGGGCACCCCGAAAAGGACAATGAGCACGCGGGGTCACTTTGCTAAGGGTTTCGCATGGATCTCCTGACGCGATTCGCTGGCAACGTGCGCCGCCTGCGGGCCAAGAAGAAGCTTTCCCAGAAGGCGCTGGCCGACAAGGTCGGGATCTCCGTCTCGTACGTCTCGATGCTCGAGCGCGGGCAGCGCTCTCCACCGCTGGAGACCATCGAGAAGATGGCCAAGGCGCTGGGCGTGCCGCCCGCAAACCTGCTCGGCAAGTGAGCCGCGCCCGACGGAGCACCGGTCTCGACGACGCGGGCGCCGCGGCGTCGAGCGTGGCCGCGCCGCGTTCACGCCAAGTGATTCCTTCCCGCAGCGCGACGCGCCTCAACGCCCGAGCGTAGGCTCGCCGCGCCGCCACTCGGCGGGCACCCGCTCGCGCGTCCTCAGCGCCTCGAGCACGCGCAGGATCTCCGAGGGCGAGCGGCCCACCTCCAGGTTGTGGAACGCGGCGTACTGGACGATTCCCTCGGGGTCCACGAGGAACGTGGCGCGCGCCGCCACGCCGGCGCGCTCGAGGAAGGCGCCGTAGGCGCGGCTCATCGCGCCCGCCGGGTCGGCCGCGAGCGGGAAGGCGACGGGGCCGAGCACCTCGCGGATCCAGCGCTGGTGCGTCTCCACGTCGTCCACCGAGACGGCGAGGACCTCGGCGCGGAGCTCCGAGAGCTCGCGCGCGCGGCGCGACAGCTCGAGCAGCTCCGTCGGACACACGGGGGTGAAGTCGCGCGGGTAGAAGACCAGCACGAGCCAGCGGCCGGCGTAGTCGCCGAGCGCCACCTCGCGCACCTCGCCTGGCGAAGTCCGATGGCGGCCGCGGCCCTGAAGTCCGGCGCCGGATCGAGGATGATGCTCAAGGCCCGCTCCTCTCCTCCGCGCTCGATAGCCGCGCCCCCGCGCTCCGTCAACCGCGCGCCCGCCGGGGCGCCCGAGCGGGCCGGGGACCCGGCGCGCCGCCGTGCGGGCCGCGCGCTCCTGCCGCGCGAGCCCCCGCACGCCCCCACGACCCGCCCCGCCCAAGGAATCGCCGCCGGCCCCGGGGCGTTCCAGTGTTCCGGGGCGCGAGCGCGATGCCGCGCGGCCGGCGAGGGAGCGCGAGCGCGGATGGAGCGGAGCTTCGGGCGGAGAGGGTTCTTGAGGGGCGCGGCGCTCGTCGGCGCCGCCGGCGCGCTCGGCGCCTTCCCGTCCGCCGCCGAGGCCCGCCACGCGGCGCCCACGCCGGAGCGTGTGACGTTCGACGTGCCGGGCCTCGATCCCGCGCACCACGGCCTGCGCGTCGCGCAGCTCTCGGATCTCCACGTCGGGCCGCGGACGCCCGCGGAGGTCGTCCGCGCCGCGATCGAGGAGGCGAACGCCTTCCAGCCCGACCTCGTCGTCCTCACCGGCGACTACCTCTCGCACTCCCGCCGCGAGCTCGATCCGATGCACGAGCTGCTCGGCGGCCTCGCCGCGCCCACGATCGCCGTGCTCGGGAACCACGACGTGTGGGTCGATCCGGAGGGCGCGGCCGCGGCGCTCCGGGGCCACGGCTACGAGGTCCTCGAGAACGCCTGGACCACCGTGCGGCTGCGGGGCGCCCCGCTCCCCGTCGTCGGGGTGGGCGACCACCTCACCCGGCGCGACGACGTCGGGAAGGCGCTGAGAGGGCTCGCCGGCCCGACGCCGCTCGTGCTCGCGCACGGGCCGCGCACGGCGGAGAAGCTCCAGCGCCTCGGCCGCCCGACCCTCTGCCTCTCGGGCCACACGCACGGCGGCCAGATCAACATCCCGATCTTCACGCCGCTGTTCCTCTCGGCCATCGTCCACGAGCCGTTCCTGCGCGGCCGCTACGCGCTGGACGGCGGGGTCCAGCTCTACGTGAACCGCGGGATCGGCATGTCCGGGATCCGCGTCCGCGTCAACGCGCCGCCCGAGGTGACGCTCGCGACGCTGCGCCGGGCCGAGCCCGCCTGAGCGACCGAGCGTGATCCCGGGACGATCGCCGCGCCGCGCGCGGCGGGTCGCCCCCGGGCGTGCGCCCCGGCACCGGAAGTTTCGAGCGGCGAGCCGGGAGATCCCTTACGATCGCGGGCGGAGAACGCCCGATGACGCGTCCGGCAGCCGCCCCGTCTCCCGTCACCGATCCGCGCCGCCTCGACGAGGCCGTGGCGCGCCTGCGCGACGGCGCGCCGATCTGGGCGCGCGCGTCGCTCTCCGAGCGCATCGCCCTGGCGCGCTCCATGGCGCGCGGCCTCGAGCGCACCGCCGAGCGCGCCGTCGCGGCGGCCTGCGCGGCGAAGGGCATCCCGCTCGACTCCCCCGTCGCCGGGGAGGAGTGGCTGAGCGGGCCGTACGTCGTCCTCCGCCAGCTCCGCCTCGTCGTCCGCTCGCTCCAGGCGCTCGCGGCGCGCGGCAACACGCCCATCGGCGCCGTCGGCGAGACGCTCGACGGGCGCCTCACGGTCCGTGTCTTCCCCGCCTCCCCCACCGATCGTGCGCTCTTCAGGGGCGTCAGCGCCGAGGTGCACCTCGAGGAAGGCGTCGGGAAGACCGAGCTCGACGAGGGCCGCGCGCGCTTTCACAAGGCGCCCGACCACGACGGCGAGGTCTGCCTCGTGCTCGGCGCGGGGAACATCAACGCGATCCCGCCCGCGGACGTCGTGACGAAGCTCTTCAACGAGGGCAAGGTCTGCGTCCTCAAGATGAACCCGGTGAACGCGTACCTCGGACCGCTCTTCGAGGAGGCGTTCGCCGAGGCGATCGCGCGCGGCTTCCTCGCCGTCGTCTACGGCGGCGCGGAGGAGGGCTGGCACCTCGCGCACCACCCGGGCGTGGACGAGGTGCACATCACCGGCTCGGATCGCACGCACGACCTCATCGTGTGGGGTCCGCCGGGGCCGGAGCGCGCCGCGCGGATGGCGAGGAACGACCCGCTCCTGCGCAAGGAGATCTCGAGTGAGCTCGGGAACATCACGCCGGTGCTGGTCGTGCCGGGGGCGTGGGACGCGCGGACGCTCGCCGCGCAGGCCGAGAGCGTCGCGGGGATGCTCACGCACAACGCGTCCTACAACTGCATCGCCGGCAAGATGCTCGTCACCGCCCGCGGGTGGCGCCAGCGCGACGAGTTCCTCGCGGCGGTGGAGCGGTTCACCGCGCTCGCGCCGCCCCGCCGCGCCTGGTACCCGGGCTCCGCCTCGAGCTACCACCGCCTGCTCGACGGCCGCGGCGACGTGCGGCGCATCGGGGAGGCGGCGGAGGGCGAGCTCCCCTGGGCGATCGTGCGCGGCGTCGCGCCCGATCCCGACGACGCGGCGTTCCGCGACGAGCCGTTCTGCGCCCTGCTCTGGCAGACCGAGATCGGGAGCGCCGATCCCCTGGAGTACCTCGACGCCGCGGTGACGCTCGCGAACGAGACGCTGTGGGGGACGCTCGCGGCGCACATCGCCGTGCACCCGCGCACGCTCTCCGACCGCACGACGGGGGCGGCGCTGGAGCGCGCGGTCCGGCGGCTGCGCTACGGCTCGGTCTCCGTGAACTGCTGGGCCGGGTACGGCTTCGCCTTCGGCTCGACGCCGTGGGGCGCCTACCCCGGTGCGTCGCTCACCGACATCCAGAGCGGCCGCGGCTTCGTGCACAACGCGCTCATGCTCGAGCGCGTCGAGAAGACGGTCATCCGCCATCCGGCCGCGACGTTCCCGAAGCCGCCGTACTTCCCGAGCCACCGCACCGCGCACGCGCTGGGGCGCGGGCTGACGCGCCTCGAGGCGCGCGGCCTCACCGCGCTCCCGGCCGTCCTCGCGGCCGGCGTCCGGGGCTGAGCGCGGGCCGGGGCCGCTGTCCGGGACGGGAACGACGTGGCGGTCGCGTCCCGTGGCCCTGCGGCTCGACACCCCTCGCCCCTCCGTGATGTCATCGCCCCGTTCGCGGGGAGAAGCGCGCGGCGGGGGCCACCGTGAAGAGCTTTCTCCTCTCCTGGCTGACGAGGAAGTACTCCGGGTGCGACCTCGCGTCGTTCCAGCGCGAGCGGCCCGAGGACTGGCTCGTATGGGAGGCGGGTCCCTGGCGGCCGCCCGCGGCCGGGCGGGAGACCATGCTCGCCGACCCCGGCACGCGGCTCGTGGCGGCCGGCGAGTCGCTCGTCATCGCGCTCGCGGCCAGGAACGGGGGTCCGGAGGTCCGGGTCGGCCGGGCGCCCGAGAACGACATCGTGGTCGACGACGGCACCCTCTCGCGCCGGCACCTCGTCCTCCGGCGCGACGGTGCCGGCGGCTGGACCGTCGAGGACGCAGGCTCGTCCAACGGCACGAGCGTGAACGGGCTGCGCATCGGCCGCGCGCCGCTGCGGCTCGAGCCGGGGGCGCGCGTCGAGGCGGGCGCCGTGCGGCTCACGTTCTACGACGGCGCGACGCTCTACCTGCGCCTGCGCGGCGCCTGAAGGGATCGAGCGGGGCGTGGCCCCCGCCGCTTCACTCGCGCGCGAGCGCGGCCCGGAGCCCCAGCCGCGACTCGCGCCTGACCCGCGCGCCGCGCTCGCGGCGGCGGTCGTCGTCCGACTCGGCGACGAGCGGCGCGACGTGCGTGGGCCGCCCGGCGTCGTCGATCGCCACGAAGGTCAGGTACGCGTCGCAGCACCTGCGCCGCTCGCCGGTGCGCGGGTCCTCGGTCGAGACCTCGACGTTCACCTCCATGGAGGTCGAGAACACCGCGGTCACGCGCGCGACGAGGAGCGCCATGTGGCCGATCGGAACCGGCGCGAGGAACGAGAGCTGGTCGATCGACGCCGTGACCACGGGCAGGCGCGCGTGGCGCATCGCCGCCATCCCGGCGGCGAGGTCGATCCACTGCATCACCATGCCGCCGAACGCGGTGCCGTGGGAGTTCGCGTCGCCCGGCATGACGAGGTGGGTGACCTCGACGCGGGACGCGGAGGCGGGCTTCGGCTCCATGGCCCCTCTATACGCGGGCCCGCGGGCCTCCGCCGCCCTTTCCCCCGTGTCGGGTCGCCGCTATAGAATCCGCGCCCCTCTCCGGAGAGCTCGTCCCATGCCGCTCGAAGTCACCCTCATCGACCACGCCCGCGACCCGCTCGCGAAGCTCTACGGCGCCTACCGCACCTGCTACACCCCCAAGACGCCCGGCGAGGTCTGGAGCGAGATCCGCGACGGACGCATCGCGCCCGACGCCATCCGCGAGTTCATCGCGGAGCGGCTCAAGACCGGCCACGCCTCGCCCCTCGAGCAGGTGGTGTTCTGGTTCGGGATCTCGGGCGTCTCCCGGGCGCTCTCGCACCAGTTCGTGCGCCACCGGATCGGCATCTCGTTCGAGCAGCAGTCGCAGCGCTACGTCCGCTACAAGGAGGAGCGGCTCGACTACGTCATGCCGAAGACCTGGCGCGACGCGCACGGCATGGCGGACGAGTACGACCGGCTCATGCGCGAGATCACCCGCGTGTACGAGCTGGCGCTCGAGAAGGGGATCCCCGCCGAGGACGCCCGCTTCGTGCTGCCCAACGCGACGCCGACGAACTTCCAGGTGATGGTGAACTTCACCGAGCTCCTGCACATCGCGGACCTCCGGCTCTGCTGGCGCGCGCAGTGGGAGATCCGGCACATGGTCGCGCTCATGCGGCGCGAGGTGATGAAGGCCATCCCGGAGATCGGCGGCTACCTGCAGCCGAAGTGCGGCGACAAGCGCATGGGCTACTGCGACGAGCCGCGCAAGGAGTGGGAGAAGTGCCCGCTCGGGAAGGTGCGGCCGCACAAGGAGCAGCTCCTCGACGTCTTCCGCGAGTACCGGGCCGGCAACCTCGTGCCCCTCGCCGAGGAGCACCTGCGGACCGTCGAGGACGCGGGCAACGAGGAGTAGCGGCCTCGGCCGGGAGGGGTGGCAGCCCCCCTTGGATCCCCTTCCGCCCCGGCCGGTCCCGGCCGCCCGGGTGACGCTCCGGTAGAATCCCGCGCCGGAGCCCACATGAGACTGTACGTGAAGGCCGCGCTCGCCGCGGTGATCGCCGCCGCCGCGCTGCCCGCGCGCGCCCAGGTCCAGAGCGCGCTCGATCGCGACCAGGGCCTCCCCGCCGGGCTCTCGCTGCCCCTCCCGGGCGCCGCCGCCGCCGAGGAGCCGACGGCGCTCGCGGTGAACCCGGCCGGCGTGGGGTTCGTGCCCCGGCTCGCCGTGCAGGCGTTCCACGAGCGCGACGTCACCCCGGGCTCGAGCGCGGACGCCATCTTCGCCGCCGACGGCGTGGGCCCGCTCGGCGTCGGGTTCGGCATGCAGTGGGTCCGCCCCGGCTCCGGCGACGGGCCGCGCTACCGCAAGACGACCTTCGCCCTCGCCCTCACCGACACGCGCGCCCTCTCGCTGGCGATCGGCTGGAACCGCTGGGCCTCCCGGGACGACGCGCTCGAGCGGCTCTCGAGCTGGGACGTCGGCCTCACGGTTCGGCCGACGCGCTGGCTCAGCGTCGCCGCTGCGATGCGCGACCGCGACGCGCGGCTCTCGGGCGAGCCGCTCCCCATCCGCTACGACCTCGGCGTCGCGACGCGGCTGTGGCGCGACGGGCTCACCCTCTCGCTCGATCTCCTCGGCGACGACGATCGCCGCGACGCGCTGCGCGTGACGCACCTCGCGACCGGCCTCGGCGCGGAGGTCTGGTCCGGCCTCGCCGTCTCGGCCCAGCTCCAGCTCCCGCTCCGGTCGGGGCTGCCCACCGGCGACCGGCCCGCCGCGGTGGTCGCGCTCTCCTGGAACGGACCGTACGTCGGCTGGACGGGGGGCGCCGTGCCGGTGCGCGATCGCACCGGCTCGCTCGTCGGCGTGCGCTTCTCGGGCGAGCGCTACCGCGCCGCGTTCACCGGGCACGACGTGCCGGCCATCGACGTCGAGCGCGCGCTGGAGCCGCCGCGCACGTTCCTGTTCTTCACCTTCGGAGAGCCGGATCCGTACGGCCGGCTCCTCGCGCGCCTCGAGGCGGCGCGCGACGATCCCGAGGTCGCCGCCGTCGCGGTCCGCATCGACGATCTCGGGGTGGGCGCCGGCCGCGCCGAGGCGCTGCGCGCGGCGCTGGCGCGCATCCGCGAGAGGAAGCCGGTCCTCGCGTACCTGGCCGGGGGCGGCACCATCGAGTACTGGATCGCGAGCGCCGCGACCGAGATCGCCGCCCAGCCCGGCTCGACGCTGTTCGTGAACGGCGTCTCCACCTCCACGCTGTTCGTGAAGGAGCCGCTCGCGCGGATCGGGGTGGCCTTCGAGGTGGTGAAGCGCGGCGCGTACAAGAGCGCGCCCGAGCCGCTCGTCCGGACGGAGGGATCACCGGAGGCGCGCGAGATGGTCGGCTCGCTGCTCGACGACGTCTTCGGCCGGTTCGTCGGGGACGTCGCCGCGGCGCGGCGGGTCCCGGAGGAGCGCGTGCGCGCGCTCGTGGACCGCGGCCTGTTCGGCGCGGAGGAGGCGAAGGCGGAGGGGCTCCTCGACGCGGTGCTGTGGCCGGACGAGCTCGAGGGCTGGGCCCGGCGGGTGACGAAGCGGCGCGTGCAGGTCACGGGCGGCTACTCGCCCGACGAGGAGCGCCGGGCGCAGCGCTGGGGCCCGGCGGCGTACGTGGAGGTCGTGCGCGTGGAGGGGGCGATCGCGGGCGGGAAGAGCCGCGGCGACCGGCTCGGCGTCGCGGCGATCGCCGGCGCGGAGACCATCGCCGCCCAGCTCCGGCGCGCCGCCGACGACTCCGACGTGAAGGCGATCGTGCTCCGCATCGACTCGCCGGGCGGCGACGGCGTCGCCTCGGACCGGATCTGGCGCGAGGTGCAGCGCGCCCGGCGCCGCAAGCCCGTCATCGCATCGATGGGCGACGCCGCGGCGAGCGGCGGGTACCTCGTGGCGGTCGGGGCCGACACGATCCTCGCCGAGCCCTCCACCCTCACCGGCTCGATCGGCGTCTTCGCCCTGAAGCCCGATCTCTCCGGCCTGCTCGCCAAGCTCGGCGTGGTCCGCGAGGCCGCGGCGCGGGGCGAGAACGCGCAGCTCACGAGCCTCGCGAAGCCCTGGTCGGCCCCGGAGCGCGCCGCCGTCGAGCGCGAGATCGAGCGCTTCTACGCGCTGTTCGTGGCGCGCGTGGCGGAGGGGCGAAAGCTCACGGCCGCCGAGGTCGAGACCGTGGCGGGGGGCCGGGTCTGGACCGGCCGCCAGGCGCAGGAGCGGCGCCTCGTCGACGGCCTGGGCTCCCTGCGCGACGCGATCCAGCTCGCGCGCGAGCGCGCCCGGCTCACGCCTGACGACGTCGTGATCGTCCGCACGGCCAAGGGCGGCGAGGACGGGGCGGACCCGTTCTCGGTGGGCATCTTCGGCACCGCGCCCTCCCCGCTCGCGCGCACGCTCGCCGCGATCCCGGAGCTCCGCGCCCTCTCGCTCGTGTCGGAGATGGGGCCCGTGCTCGCGTTGCCCGTCGAGTGGGTGGACCCACCACCCGCGCCGTGAAGCACCGGCCGGAGGGGCGCCGCGTCCGCTGGCTGGGCGGGCGGGCCCCCTCGGGGCCGCATCGAAGCTTTCGCTGCGCGATCTTTTTTGCTATGTGATGACTTGTCTGCCCTCCGCGAAGGCTTTACGTTTCACGGCGGCGGGTAGACGAGCCTCTGATCGGCAGGTTGCTGGCGAGTTCGCGTCGCGTGACACGCGGCGCGCTGCGAGCGACGCGACAGGGGCGGCGGTTCGCGGCCCACCGACTGCCAACGAGCCGCGAACGGCGCCAATCCAGGACGCATGACGGTCGTGCCGCGAGGGCGATTCCTTCGCCCCGCTGCCGGAGCAGACGACAGCATGAGCGATAACGAGCAGACCCCGACTCCGGTCGTGAGCGGGGCCCCTCAGAACTCCCAGCCCACCGCGTCCGCCCATGAGGGCGAGGCCGGCGGGCAGCCCGGCGGTCCGGGCGGAGCCCCCGGACAGGGGGGACGGCGGCGGCGGCGGCGGCGTGGTCGCCGAGGTCGTGGCGGCCCCCAGGGCCAGGGTGGACCGGCGGTCGGGCCGAACGGCCAGCCGCTGGCGGCGGCGCCCGCGCAGAACGGGACCGCCCCCGCGCCGCAGGCGCAGCCCGGCGGGCAGGCTCAGCCCGAGGCCACCGAGGAGGTCGAGGGCGTCCTCGAGTTCGAGGGCAAGGGGAACGGCTACCTGCGCGACGTGAAGCGCAGCTACCTCCCGCAGCCCTTCGACGTCGAGGTGCCGCGCTGGCTCATCGACCGCATGCACCTGCAGGGCGGGCTGCTCGTGAAGGGCCAGGCCGCCACGCGGAACATGAAGCGGGTGCTCACGCGCATCGACCAGCTCGAGGGCACCGACCCGATGGCGGTCGCCCGGCGCACCCACTTCCACAACCTCACCGCGACCGATCCGACCGAGAAGCTCGTCATGGAGACGCGCCCGGACGAGCTGATCGGCCGCGTCCTGGACCTCGTCTCCCCCATCGGCCTCGGCGCGCGCGGCCTCATCACCTCGCCGCCCAAGGCCGGCAAGACGATCATGCTGCAGCGGATCGCCCAGGCGATCACCTCGAACCGCCCGGACGTGCACCTCACGGTCCTGCTCGTGGACGAGCGGCCCGAGGAGGTCACCGACATGAAGCGGAACATCAAGGGCGAGGTGATCGGCTCCTCGAACGACCGGCCGACGGAGGAGCACATCCACGTCGCCGAGATGGTCCTCGAGCGGTCCAAGCGCCTCGTGGAGGGCGGCAAGGACGTCGTGATCCTGCTCGACTCGATCACCCGCCTCTCGCGCGCCTACAACAAGGAGGTCGAGTCCTCCGGCCGGACGCTGACCGGCGGCGTCGACTCGCGCGCGCTCGAGCGGCCCAAGCGGCTGTTCGGATCGGCCCGCAAGGCCGAGGAGGGCGGGTCGCTCACCATCATCGCGACCGCGCTCATCGACACCGGGTCGCGCATGGACGAGGTGATCTTCGAGGAGTTCAAGGGCACGGGCAACATGGAGGTCGTGCTCTCGCGGCAGCTCGCCGAGCGGCGCATCTTCCCGGCCATCGACATCGGCGCCTCCGGCACCCGCAAGGAGGAGAAGCTCTTCTCCCCGAAGGAGATCGAGAAGGTCCGCCGCCTGCGCGGGGCCCTCGCCTCGCTGAAGCCGGTCGAGGCGATGGAGCGGCTCCTCAAGAAGCTCTCCGAGTTCGAGACGAACGAGGAGTTCCTCCAGAGCTTCTGACGTTCCCGGGACCGCCCACCCGTCGCCGGGCGGGCGGTCCCCCATGCGAATCCCGCCGCGAGCCGCTATCATCCGCGCCCGATGGACTCGCGCGTCGCGCCTCCAGCCCTCGTAGTGTCCGGCCCGGGCGTCTCGCCCGCGCCCGAGCCCGTGCTCGTCGTGGACGACGACGAGCTCATCCTGAAGGCGCTCGCGCGCATCCTGGAGAGCTCGGGCTTCGCGCCCTGCTGCTACGCCTCCCCCGAGGCCGCCCTCGAGGCGCTCGAGTCGGAGCGCCCGGTCGTGATCATCTCCGACTACATGATGCCGGGGATGGACGGCGTCGCCTTCCTGAACCAGGCGCGGGCGCGGTACCCGGCCGCGATCCGGATCCTCTGCACCGCGGCGGACGACTTCCGCGTCGCCCTCGAGGCGGTGAACTCGGGCGAGGTCTACCGGATCGTCTCGAAGCCCTGGCACCAGACGGAGCTCATCGCGACGGTGACGCAGGCGGCCGAGGCGGCGCGGCTCCAGCGCGAGAACGAGCGGCTCACCGCCGAGGTGCAGCGCCAGAACGGGCAGCTGCGCGAGATGAACGCGCGGCTCGAGGAGATGGTCCGGGCCCGCACGCAGGCGCTGCTCGAGGGGCTCATCGCCGCCCTCGACTACCGCGACGCCGAGACCCAGTGGCACTCGCGGCGCGTGTCGCTCTTCGCGCGGCGGCTCGCGCGGCAGCTCGGCTTCGAGGAGCCGGAGCTCACGGTCGTCGAGCACGGCGCCCTCCTGCACGACATCGGCAAGATCGGCGTGCGCGACCGGGTGCTCCTCAAGCCCGGCCCGCTCACCACCGACGAGTGGACCGAGATGAAGCGCCACCCCGAGCTCGGCTGGGCGCTCCTCCAGCGCGTGGACTACCTGCGCCCCGCGTCCTCCATCGTCCTCCAGCACCAGGAGAAGTGGGACGGCACCGGCTACCCCGCCGGCCTGCGCGGCGAGGAGATCGTGGTCGGGGCGCGCATCTTCCACGTGGTGGACACGCTCGACGCGATCACGAGCGACCGGCCGTACCGGCGGGCCCGTCCCTTCGATCACGCGCGCGAGGAGATCACGCGCTGCACGGGCACGCAGTTCGACCCGAAGATCGTCGAGGCGTTCCTGTCGGTCCCGCCCGAGGACTGGGAGCGGATCCGGCTCGACGTGGAGACGGTCGCGGTGCTCTCCGCCGACCTCGCCGAGAGCCCGCCGGCGCCCGAGGACCTCGCGGCGGCGCTCGACGCGCTGCGCGGCTGACGCCGCGGCGCCGCGGACCCCGGCCCGCGCTACTGCAGCTCGATCCCGAGCAGCGCGGCGGTCTCGCCGCCGCCGACCTCGATCGTCACGGCCGCGCGCCGGCCGTCCCTCGCCCGGAGCTCGACCCGGTGCCGGCCCGGCGCGAGCGCGACGGCGCGGGTCTCGTCGGCGGCGAGCGGCGGGAGGCGCGCCTCGCCGTCCACGACGAGCGTG